>JALFJC010000085.1:0-21053 GCA_022775595.1 Bacteroidales bacterium
CCATCACGATGGAGGGTTCCAACTGCGAGGTAACGGCCAGCGCGGAGCAGATGCCGAGCACCTGCACTGCCACGGGGTTATTCAGGTTAAGCGGGCCGGTGAAGACCTCTTGGTTTTCCTGTGAAAATAACTTGCTCATAATTTATGTAGAATAGCCGTTAGATGTTTATTTGTTCACAGTTTGGAAAAATCCGATGTAGCTCTGCAATCCTTCGTTCACCATGGCGGCCGCGCCGTTGGTGGTGAGGGTTGCGCCGGTGAGTCCGTCCACTTCGTATTCGGGATGCTTCACCTGGCCTTTCTTCACAATGGTCAGCGCAACGCTGGCAGCGGCGCTGTCGGCAAACACCTGCTTGCCCTTGAAGAGGTCCTGAAACTTCTGCTCTGCGAGGAGCGCGCCGAGACCGGCCGTTTCGCTTTCGTGCGAGAAGTACGCGCCGAACACGGTCTTGCAGTCGGCATCGAGGGCCACGTAGCCCCAAAGTCCGCCCCACAGACCGCGGCCCGAAACGGGCACCACGTATTTCACCTCATCGCCCAACTTGCACACATAGAGGGGCAGGCTTTCGGCGTTGATGTCCTTGGTTTCCACGCGGAAGCCGGCCATATCCTTGTCGGCGCCGGCGTTGAGCGTGTCGCCCTTGGCATTGATAATCATGTCGGCATTGACCACTTCGTCGTATTTCTGCTCCACAGCCTCCGTGCCGGCAAGGTCGCGGATGTTGAGGGCTGCAAGTATCTGCTTTTTCTTGTCGAGTTCCACGTTCTTATCCTGCGTAGGCTTGAGCGCAGACGAAACGAACGCAAGAAGGAACGCCACGACCACTACCATAATCGAAGCGTAGGCAATGGTATAAGTGTTACTGTTCGTATTCATTGTAGTTTTGTTTTTTATGTAACCGGGATAAGGGTTCGTGTGCCCTTACTTGGCTCGTTTGAGACGTTTGTTGATGTTGCTCTGCACGAAGCAGTAGTCGATGAGCGGGGCAAACATGTTCATCAGCAATATGGCGAGCATCATGCCTTCGGGGAAACCGGGGTTGAGCACGCGGATCGTGATGGCCACAGCACCGATGAGGAAGCCGTAGATATATTTGCCGCATTCGGTGCGTGCACCCGTCACGGGGTCGGTTGCCATGAAGACCGCGCCGAAGCAGAAGCCGCCGGTTGCGAGATGCTCATACCAGGGCATCTGTGCCACAGCGTTGCCTTCCAAGCCGGCGATGTTGAACAGCCAAGCCACGAGAGCGCCGCCTACAAACACGCTGCCCATCGTTTTCCACGAGGCAATGCGCGTGAAGAGCAGGATAAATGCGCCGATGGCAATGGCGATGACGCTCGTTTCGCCGATGGAGCCGGGGATAAAGCCGAGCACCATGTCGGAGAAGGTGGAAGTGGGGGCGATGCCTGCGGCAGCCTCGCCGAGGGGCGTGGCCATGGTGGTGCCGTCGGGCAAGGCGTTGCCCAAGCCGCACACGCTGTCGGAGGCGAGCCATACGGTGTCGCCGCTCATGCTGGTGGGATAGGCAAAGAAAAGGAACGCACGCGCCACGAGCGCGGGGTTAAAGATATTCATGCCGGTGCCGCCGAAAATCTCTTTGGCAAAGATCACGCTGAATGCCACAGCCACGGCGAGCATCCAAAGCGGGCAGTCCACGGGCACAATCATCGGAATGAGCAGACCCGTTACGAGGTAGCCCTCTTGGATTTCCTCTTTCTTCCACTGCGCCACGACAAACTCGATGCCGAGGCCCACGATGTAGGAAACGAGGATTTTGGGCAGGGTAAGCAGGAAGCCGTAGCCGAAGAGTTCCCAGAAGCTTGCGTCAGCGAGCTTGCCGGCTGCGAGATAGTTCTGATAGCCGAGGTTGTACATGCCGAAGAGCAGTGCCGGCATCAGGGCAATGACTACCATCGACATAATGCGCTTGGAGTCGATGGCATCGTGTATGCTCACGCCCGAGCGAGAAGTGGTGTTCGGCACGAGGAGGAAAGTCTCCATACCGTCGAACACGGAACGGAAGGCACTCAACTTGCCGCCTTCTTCAAAATTGGGGCGAATGTTGTCTAAGAATTTCTTAATCATTTGGTGTATCTTATTATTAGTAGACAAGTTATCAGTAAACGAGTAGACGAGACAGAAATGTGTGGCTGCTGATGATTTATTCAAGCATCATGTTTCGTAACTTATATACTTGTTTAATCATTGAGTTTTTCACTCGTTTGCCCGTATACTTGTTTACGCTTTAACTTATTATGCATTCTCTTTTCTCAGAAGGTCAAGACCCTCGCGCACAATATTTTGCAGTTCCAACTTAGAGGAATCCACAAACTCCGCAACGGCGAAGTCCTCGGGGGCTACTTCGTAGATGCCGAGTGCCTCTTGGCGGTCGATGTCGCCCGTGATGATGGCTTTAATGAGGTAGCCGGCGTAGATGTCCATCGGGAACACACGGTCGTACTCGCCGCTCATTATTATATGTCGCTCTCCGCCTTTGATGCGGCAGTCAAGGTCGTATTTCTTACTCTTTCCAAAGAGCCAGGAGAAGTAACTGCGGCTGGTGGAGAACTGATTGAGGCGCGGCATAATCCAGCCGAAGGCTTCGTTCACATCGTCGCCTTCGGGAATAGCGCAAACCTCGGTGCAGAAAGCTCCGAGATAGTCGTCCATGCCACTGCGCTCGCCCACCAGCGGGTTGCCGCCGATGATGCGCACGTGCCCCGTGCCCTTGATTTTGTCGCCGATAATGCTCGTCATCGGCGCGCCGATGAGCGTTTCCACGTAGGTCGGCGCGGTGATCATAGAACCTGCCACGGCGATGCGGCGGGTAAGGTTCACCTTGCCCGTACGGAAGAGTTCGCCAAGCATAATTACGTGCTCAGCACCCATGGTCCAAACGGTCTCGCCCTTATTCACCGGGTCGATGTGGTTGATTTGCACGCCCACGTTGCCGGCGGGGTTGGGGCCGGAGAAGACGCTGACTTTTGCGTGCGTGATGGGCAGCAGTTCGGAGTTGATTTGCTGCGGGTTGATGCCCACGTAAACGGGCGCGATGCGCGAGAGGGCGGCGATGCCCGTCTTGAAGTCGCCTTCCCTACCCTGTGCCACAAACGAGAAGTCGGCGGCGAGGGGCATCGTGCTGAATGCAGACACGAAGATCGACTTGGGCTTTTGCTCGGGGTCGGCAATCACGTCGTAGGGACGCTGGCGCAGGAAGGCTGCCATACCTGCTTCGAGCATCAGGGCGTGCACTTCTTCGCCGGAAGCCTTTTGGAGATTTTCGGCTGTGCTCGGCAATACAAGTGAACTTGATTGCACTCGCTTGCACGAAAATTCGGGGTCGGGCGCATTGAACGACTTGTAGTCCTGCTTGCCGTCGCTTTCGATGCAGATGCGCAGGAGCTTGCGGCGTTCGCCGCGCTCGATGGCTTTCACCGTGCCGCTGACGGGGCTGACTACTGCAATTTTCTCGGTGGCCTTGTCCACAAAAAGAGGGTCACCGGCTTTTACGCTGCTGCCCTCTTTGACCGCGAGCTTGGGCACGATTCCGTTGAAATCGGCAGGCTTCACGGCATACGTTTCTGCCAAAGGACACGCTGCGAGCTGCTGCTCGGCCGCGCCTTCGAGCATGATGTCAAGACCTTTCTTAATCTTATATAAAGGTTCCATTCTGAAAAATATATGTTTTGAGGGCAAATTTAATAAAAACTAATCAATTGTAATATATGAAAAGCAGATTTACTTCAAGTTTCTTATATGATAGTGCCTGTGCAGTGTGTTTGCGGCATCGTTTTCTCCGTTTCCCTCTCCTATTTCACGTATCGCCGGAAAACGCTCACGTAAGGGCAGCCTAACTATCACGTATGGGGTTCCACCTATCACGTAAGGGCGCGGACAGCATCACGGAATAAATTTTTTCTATCAGCAAGATAATTTTTATTTTCTCCCTGAAATTTTTTCCTTTCCTATAAGAGATTTTTTGTTACAAACTTTGTAACATGTATTACAAACTTTGTAATATGTGTTAGAAACTTTGTAACAAGCGTTACAAACTTTGTAACAAACTTTTTCTGCGCAGATAATGAAAATTATCACGGACTTAGGAAAAATTTTCAAGGAGAAAAGAAATAATAGCTTGGGGAAAATCCGTTGGTTGAATGAGAAAGTAATTTGATTATTGTATTAACTGCCTGGAAGGCAGTACGGAGCGAAGCGACGATAACTGGGGACGAAGTCCTCGGTGGCGGGTATTGAACTTGTTCTGCCTGAAAGGCAGTACGCCTGTGGAAAAGTATAATGAACCGGTCCTGTGGCGTAGTGCCTTCCAGGCACATCGTCCTCGCTGCGTAGTTCCGGGCACTTCGTCCCCGGTTATCGTCGCTTGGCTCCGTAGTGCCTTCCAGGCACTTAACGCCTAATCCAACCAAACGCGCTGCGAGAAAATTCCCCATTATCTGCGTGCGCGTGCAAAAGTCTTATAAGATAATAGCCGTTTTCTGCCTTTTTTCCTTAATTTTGCAGACAATATTATATTATAATAATGGACAACTACATCGTTTCGGCCAGAAAGTACCGTCCCACAACCTTCGACAGCGTGGTGGGACAGAGCACGCTGACCACAACCCTGAAAAACGCGATAGCAACCGGCAAACTGGCGCACGCCTTCCTCTTCTGCGGACCGCGCGGCGTGGGCAAGACCACCTGTGCGCGTATCTTCGCCAAAACCATCAACTGCCAGCACCCCACGGCGGACGGCGAAGCCTGCAACGAGTGCGAGAGCTGCCGCGCCTTCGCTGAGCAACGCTCGCTCAACATCTATGAGCTGGACGCCGCCTCCAATAACTCTGTCGACGATATGCGCATGCTCATCGAGCAGGTACAGGTGCCGCCGCAGGTGGGACGCTACAAAGTGTTCATCATCGATGAGGTGCACATGCTCACCACGCAGGCCTTCAACGCCCTCCTCAAAACCCTCGAAGAGCCGCCCGCACACGCTATCTTTATTCTCGCCACGACCGAGAAACACAAGATATTACCCACCATTCTGAGCCGCTGCCAAATCTACGATTTCAACCGCATGGAGGTGCCCGACATCGTGAACCATCTCAAGGGAGTGGCGGAAAAAGAGGGCATTGCCTATGAAGAGGAAGCCCTAAGCGTCATTGCCCGCAAGGCTGACGGCGGCATGCGCGACGCACTCTCTATCTTCGACCAAGTGGCCAGCTTTTCAGCGGGCAATATCACCTATAAAAAGGTCATCGAAGACCTCAATATTCTCGACTACGACTATTACTTCAACCTCACGGACAGTCTGCTGAAAGGCGATATACCCGCAGCGATGCTCACCTTCAACGAGATACTGCGCAAGGGGTTTGAGGGCAACCACTTCATTGGCGGCCTCGCGGCACACTTCCGCGACTTGCTCGTGAGCCGCGACGAAAGCACGCTGCCGTTGCTCGACGTGGCGGACAACGTGCGCCAGCGTTACAGCGAGCAGGCCAAGCGGTGCAAGCCGCAATTCCTTTATCGCGCCCTGAAACTCTGCAACGATTGCGACGTGAACTATCGCGTGAGCCGCAACAAGCGTCTGGGCGTGGAACTGTGCCTCATCGAAGTGGCGCAGTGCGCGCAGGAGGACGCGCCGGGCTGTGGGCTTGGCCCTACGAAGACACTAAAACCCATTTTCGCCCACACTGCTCCCAAGCAGCAGGAGGCGCCCAAGCCCGTTGCCCCGAAACCTGCCGCCGCGCAGCCGGGACAATCTCCGATTAATAATAACCCTGCGGCACAATCGGCGGGCGTTTTACAAAGCGCCCCTACCCAGGCGGCGCAGCCTACGGCAGAGCAGGCAAAACGCCCCTTGCCCACGCTTTCGATACGCAAGACCATGGAGGCGATGCACCAGCCGCAGCAAGGTTCGGTGCAAGAGAGTGCGCCGGCCTATGCCGCGCAGCAGAAGCAACAGCGCGACAAAGCCTTCGAGGCTGCCGACGTGAACCGCTGCTGGCTGCAATACGCCCTCTCGCTGCCGCGCGAATATGCCGCCATGTCGGCGCGTATGCGCAACATGACGCTCGAAGTGGGTCCCGGCAGCAAGCGCGTCACCGTGCCCGTGGAGAACGAGCAGGTGATGAAGTACATGCAGCAGATGCAGCCGCAGGTGGAGCAATATCTAAGGAACGAATTGCAAAACGATTTCGTTGCGCTTGACCTCAAACTCGTAGCACGCGAGGCGCAAGCGCGGGCATACAGTCCCAAAGAGCAGTTTGCCGCCATGCTCAAAGACAATCCCGCCCTCGAAACGCTGCGGCAGACCTTTAAGCTCGAATTGGCGTAAAACAAAATATTGGGCTAAACAATTAAATCAATTTGTTAAACGCGTTGGTTGAATAATTATTATGATTAAGGTATTAACTGCCTTCCAGGCACTTAATACTTAATTCAACCAACAGGTAAATAGATCTTATAATCAACATTATTCATATCCAATTTTACAACAACCAATGGAAAATTCACAGCACAAGTATGTCACCGTGGCATACGAACTTTTTACCGACAACGCCAAAGGCATTCACGAACTCGTAGAGAAAGCGCCGAAAGACCATCCCTTCCAATTCATCACCGGCATGGGCTTCACGCTCGATGCCTTTGAGGAAAAAGTGGGCGGCCTCGCCGCCGGCGATAAGTTCGACTTCACGCTTTCCGTTGAGGAGGCTTACGGCCCATACGTGCAGGAGCACGTGGTGGAACTCGACAAAAGCGTGTTCTGCATCGACGGTCGTTTCGATAAAGAGGGCGTATATCCCGGTGCCGTGCTACCCCTCGTCAATGCCGACGGCAACCGTTTCCAGGGTCTGGTGACCGAGGTGAAGGAAAACACCGTTACGGTTGACCTCAACCATCCCTTTGCCGGCAAGCCCCTGCACTTTCGCGGCGAAGTAGTCACGGCACGCGAGGCTACGGCAGAAGAGATACAGGGCATGCTCAACATGATGAGCGGCGAGGGTTGCGGCTGCGGCTGCGAGGGCTGCGGCGACGACTGCCACCACGACCATCACGGCGAAGGCCATTGCAACCACGAGCATAAAGGCGACGGCCACTGCGGCTGCGGCGGCCATTGCCATTAAGAATAAGAGGATTGATAATGGATAATAAGTAAAAACTGGTACTTATTCGGAAAATAACACTAGCGTTTTGAAAGGATAAATAATATCTAAGAAAAATCCTGTGCCATATTTTCCAATTAGAGCCATGCTTATGCAGTAAGCATGGCTCTAATAGATTGCTTTCGTTATTATCTTTATTTTCCAGAACACTCATTTGATGAATTGCTATTTGATTGAGCTTTATTAAACGTTCTCCTTGTGGAATACCCTGCTCAATAAATACCGCATTAAGATTTTCCATATTAGACAAACAAATCAGTTCGTTGATAGAGGCATAGTCCCGAATGTTTCCTTTCAATTCGGGATTATGCTCTCTCCATTGCTTTGCGGTCATTCCAAACATGGCCACATTTAACACATCAGCTTCATTGGCATAAATTGCGCTGGCTTGTTTTGAGGTGATTTCAAGAGGAATAAGATTTTGCTTGATTGCATCGGTGTGTATTCGGTAGTTGATTTTTGATAACTCGCGTTTTGCAGACCAACCAAGCAGTCGCTGTTCCTCTGCCTTTAACCTTTGGAACTCTTCAATAAGATAGAGTTTGAATGGAACGCTGATAGCAGAACCAAACTCAAAAGCAATATCTTTGTGGGCAAAAGTACCGCCGTAGCGCCCCTTTTTCACGACAAGCCCGATAGCATTTGTTTGTTCTATCCATTCAGAAGCGCTAAGAACAAATGAGGGTAGCCCTGCACTTTTTCTAAAGTGGTCAAATTCGACCACTTTAAACTTGGGGTTGTGAATGATTTCCCAAGTCCCAAGAAATTCTATCGAGTAACGATTTCGAATCCAGTTCTTAATAATATCTGCAGCCCGGCTGTCTCCTTCTTTGGCTGCAGCCATGTCTGTTAGAGAAATATAATCCTGTTCTTCCCATTTCAGAACAGTTATTTGTGTTTCTTGAACCGTAATCTTTGACATTATAATCAAGGCTTTAATTTCCGTTACAAATTTAGAGAGAATCCGCGGATTTTATCTAAATTTGCTGTTGTAAAAGTAATTCCGACCAATTTTCTTTACCATGAACACCTTTGGAGAGATATTCCGCCTGACAACGTTCGGCGAAAGCCACGGCCCAGCCATCGGCGGCGTGATAGACGGTATGCCGGCAGGCATCAGCATTGACCTCGGTGTTGTGCAGCGCGAACTCGACCGCCGCCGACCGGGGCAGAGTGCGCTGACCACGCCGCGCAAGGAAAGCGACCGCGTGGAAATCCTCTCGGGGCTGTTCGAGGGAAAGACCACGGGTACGCCCATCGGCTTCATTATCCGCAACGAAAATCAGCACTCGGCAGATTACGACAATCTGCGCGACGCATTCCGCCCCTCGCACGCCGACTATACATATTATAATAAGTATGGTATTCGCGACCACCGGGGCGGCGGACGCGCCTCGGCACGCGAAACGGCGGCACGCTGCGTGGCGGGGGCTTTTGCTAAGATTGCCCTGCAAACACAAGGCATCAGCGTGAAAGCCTACACCTCGCAAGTGGGCGGCATCGCCCTGCCCGGCACTTACAAAGACTACGACCTCGACGCGACGGAGCGCAACGCCGTGCGCTGCCCCGACGCCGCAACGGCTGAAAAGATGGCAGCCCTCATCAAGAGCGTGAAAGCCGAGGGCGACACCATCGGCGGCATCATAACGGGCGTGATAACGGGCGTGCCAGTCGGCGTGGGCGAACCCGCGTTCGGCAAATTGCATGCAGCCCTTGGCGCAGCCATGCTTTCCATCAACGCCGCCAAAGGCTTCGACTACGGCAGCGGTTTCGCAGGCGTGACGCAGCGCGGCAGCGAGCAGAACGACCTCTTCGTAACTGACAATGAAGGCCATGTGCATACCCTCACCAACAACAGCGGCGGCATACAGGGCGGCATCAGCAACGGCGAGGACATCTACTTCCGCGTGGCTTTCAAGCCCGTGGCGACCCTGCTGCGCGAGCAGCCGACAATCGACAAGGACGGCAACGCCGCGACCATCAAGGCCCGAGGCAGGCACGACGCCTGCGTTTTGCCCCGCGCCGTGCCCGTAGTAGAAAGCATGGCAGCCGTGACTTTGCTGGATTATTTGCTGATTGCAAACCTATACAAACGTTAAATTATAGGTAAAACGAATATTTTTTTTGATTTTCTTTGGAAATAATAAAAGTATACCCTATATTTGCAATATCAAGTTGTCGCGAGACAACGCATAATAGTTTAGTTAAGTCTAGTTTAGTTTTTGTGTTGGTTAATGGTGACCTGTAGAGACAGATGTCACCATTAATTTTTTTATCCCTGCGCCTGCTGCAATACAGCAAATACTTTGGCAATTATAGAAATCAGAGCATAAAAAACCTGAAAGGTACACGACCTTTCAGGTTAAGTTTCTCTCTATGTTCGTAGAGAGCTACTGCAATTCGCTAAGATTAAGCGTTTACAGAGTCAGCAACCGTGGTGTCAGCAGCTACGGTGTCAGCAACGAGGCTGTCGCTAGCGAGGCTGTCAACTACTACGCTGTCAGAATCAGCAGCAGCGTCAGTAGCAGCGGTTTTGTTACCACAAGAAGCGAAAGAAATTGCAGCGAAAGCTACGAACATGAAAACTAACTTTTTCATTTTGTTTGAAATTTTTTTAAGTAAAACAATCAATTGCCTTTGTAAAACGCTGCAAAGTTATGGAGTTATTTCACGCCCTCCAAATGTTTCTACTAAGAAAATGCTATTTTGCCCCAGATTTTAACAAAGAATTAACTTAGACCGCCCGTTTGGAAAGTACGGTTATCAAATTAGGGATATTTTGCGGGCAGTTCCAGCGTAAAAAAGCGAAGCATCTGCGCAGCAAATGCCGCTTTTGCCTCTAAGTTTTCCGAGGATATGGGTTAATTATGCTAACTTTGTGCCTTGAAAATCGGTATTTTCAAAATGGAAGAACTTAACAACTCTATACAAGGCGGGGCTTCTCACGCGCGCGATACATATATATATAATGAGTCGGCGGCGGAAGAGGCTGATGCTTTGCGCGGCCTTAAAGTGGCTTTTCAGACTTTGGGCTGCAAACTCAACTTCGCCGAGACTTCCTCGCTGCGCGACGAACTGATGCGCTGCGGGGCGCGGCCGGCCGAAAAGAATGAAACGGCTGACGTGTGCATCGTGAATACTTGCTCCGTGACCGACGTGGCAGACCAGAAATGCCGCCAAGCCATACGCCGCCTCACGCGGCAGCACCCCGGCGCGTTCGTGCTGGTGATGGGCTGCTACGCGCAATTGAAATCGCAAGAGATTGCCGGCTTCGACGGCGTGGATCTCGTGCTCGGCATGGAGCAGAAAGGCATGGTGGCGAAGATGCTCAGAGAGCGGCTGACAAGCCGCCGGGTGGAGATGAAAGGCGAGGCGTGCCACGAAGCCATTGCCGTGCCCACCAAAGACATTCGCTCCTTTGTACCCTCGTGTTCCTGCGGCGACCGCACGCGCTATTTCCTGAAAGTGCAGGACGGCTGCAACTATTACTGCACCTATTGCACCATTCCTATGGCCCGCGGCCGCTCGCGCAACGGTTCTATCGCCTCGCTCGTGGCGCAGGCGGAGGACGCGGCGGCACGCGGCGGCAAGGAAATTGTGATTACGGGCGTGAACATCGGCGACTTCGGGCACTCTACGGGCGAAACGTTCCTCGACCTTATCCGCGCGCTTGACCGCGTGGAGGGCATAGAGCGTTACCGCATTTCTTCAATTGAGCCAAACTTGCTTTCCGACGACATCATATCCTTCTGCGCCTCCTCACGCGCCTTCATGCCGCACTTCCACCTGCCTTTGCAGAGCGGCAGCGACGACGTGCTGCGCCTGATGCACCGCCATTACGACACCGCCCTCTTCGCCCGCCGCGTGGAGCGCATACGCGAGTTGATGCCCGATGCCTTCATCGGCGTGGACGTGATTGTAGGCACGCGCGGCGAAACGGAGGCGTTTTTTGAAGATAGTTACCGCTTTATCGAAAGTCTCGGCATCTCGCAACTCCACGTGTTCAGCTACAGCGAACGCCCCGGCACGAAGGCACTGAATATTCCGTACGCGGTGCCGCCTGCCGAAAAGCACGAGCGCAGCCAGCGGCTCTTGGAACTCTCGCGCCGCAAGCACGAAGAGTTTTATGAAAGATATATCGGCGCGGTGCGCCCCGTGCTCTGGGAACACGGCAAGGGCGAAGGCCTGCTGCGCGGCTTCACGGACAACTATATCCGCGTGGAGCAAGCCCCCTCGCTCGTCGTGGCCGACAACAGCATCACCCCCGTACGCCTCGCGGCTATGGCACAGACGACGGGCGAGGACGAACCGTGCCTTTTAGGGACACACATATAAATATGTTGGACGAATTATCTAGTTTTAGATAAAAACCAAGAAAAACCTCTTGCTTCGTTTGAAGCCCAAGGGCTACGCCGCCAGTAGGGGCGTTCTGCAGAACGCCCGGTTAATGATTGCCTTATGGACTGATGCCCTGCGGCGCACACGGCGGGCGTTTTGCAAAACGCCCCTACTGCCAATCAATGGCCCACACTGAACAAGCGGTTTTTATTGTTTTTGTCAAAATCCACAACTAATTCCAACCAACAAACGAATAATATTATTTCTACAAAAATCTGATTATGTCTAATCCCAAAATAGCAGTCGTTATCCTTAACTGGAACGGCAAGGAGATGATGCGCCGCTTCCTGCCCTCCGTGGTGAACTACTCCAAAGACGTGGCGGAAGTAATTGTGGCGGACAACGGCTCGACGGACGGGTCGCTCGAAATGCTCGCGGCGGAGTTTCCCACGGTGCGCCGCCTGCCGCTCAGCAAGAACTACGGTTTTGCGCAGGGCTACAACGAAGCGTTGCGCGGACTGGTAGCAGAATATTACCTTTTGCTCAATTCGGACGTCGAGGTAACGCCCGACTGGCTTCTGCCGCTGCTCGATTATATGGAAGCGCATCCTGAAACGGCCGCCTGCCAGCCCAAACTGCTCTGCGAGGGCAAGCGCACGGAATTTGAATACGCCGGAGCCTGCGGCGGATACATAGACCGCTACGGCTACCCCTTTTGCCGAGGCCGCGTGTTCGGAGAGGTGGAGACCGACAAAGGGCAATACGACAGCATCGCGCCGATATTCTGGGCAACGGGCGCAGCCCTGATGATACGCCGCGCGGACTGGGAAGCCGTGGGCGGACTGGACGGACGCTTCTTTGCGCACATGGAAGAAATCGACCTGTGTTGGAGATTAAGGGCACGCGGGCGCGGCATCGTTTGCGTGCCGCAAAGCACTGTGTTCCACGTGGGCGGCGGCACGCTGGCGCAGCACCACCCGCGAAAAACGTTCCTGAACTTCCGCAACAATCTGCTGCTGCTCTACAAAAACCTGCCGGAACGGGAGTTGAAGCGCGTGATGCGCGTGCGCAGCATCTTAGATATCGTGGCAGCCTGCTCGTTCCTTATTTCGCCGAACGGCATAGCCAATTTCAAGGCCGTATTTGAGGCGCGGCGCGAGTTTCGCCGCATACGCGCGGACTTCGCGGCCAATCGGCGCGAGAACCTGAAGCGCACCGTGCTCGACCCTATCCCCGAGCAGCTGTCTTGCTCCCTGCTCCGCCTCTTCCACATGAAGCGGCTAAGGACGTTTGCCCGCATTGCACGGTATTTTTAATATGACATAAGGAAATCGCACTTTTAAGAGCAAAAGTTTGTTTCCTTACAAGCAAATCCCTAATTTTGCAACGTGCGGTTGCCATATAGACTAGTTAATTCTGCAAAGAAGGCAGCCCATTTTGCACTTAAATCTATTCTAAATAAATATTATTTATGAGTCTTAAAATCGTAGTTCTTGCCAAGCAAGTGCCTGACACGCGCAATGTTGGCAAAGATGCCATGACGCCGGAGGGAACAGTGAACCGCGCTGCCCTGCCGGCTATTTTCAACCCCGAAGACCTCAACGCCCTCGAGCAGGCGCTGCGCCTCAAAGACCAGAACCCCGGCTCGACGGTTACCATTCTCACGATGGGACCTCCCCGCGCAACAGACGTTATCCGCGAAGGACTGTATCGCGGCGCCGATGGCGGCGTGCTGCTCACTGACCGCGCCTTTGCCGGCGCCGACACGCTGGCCACGAGCTACGCGCTGAGCCAGGCAATCAAGAAGATCGGCATGCCCGACCTCGTGATCGGCGGCCGCCAGGCTATCGACGGCGACACGGCTCAGGTAGGCCCGCAAGTGGCACAGAAGCTCGACCTCAACCAAGTTACTTACGTCACCGCCATCGAGCAGGTGAAGGACGGCAAAGTCACCGCGCTGCGCACCATCGACGGCGGTATCGAGCGCGTGGAAGCACCCCTGCCCCTGCTCGTCACGGTGAACGGCAACGCCGCGCCCTGCCGCCCGCGCAACGCCAAGCTCGTGATGAAATACAAGCGCGCCTCCGCGCCCATGGAACGCCCCGCCGACAAGCCCCTGCCCTACGCCGAGGAATATGAAAAGAAGCCCTACCTCACCGTGACGCAATGGAGCGTGGCAGACGTGGACGGCGACCTCGCGCAATGCGGCCTCGCCGGCTCGCCCACCAAGGTGAAAGCCGTGCAGAACATCGTGTTCAAAGCAAAAGAGAGCAAGCGCCTTACGGGCAGCGACGCCGACGTGGAGGGACTTGTAAAGGAATTACTCGAAAGCCATACTATTGGATAATAATCTGGAGGAATTGAAATCATGAACAACGTATTTGTATATTGCGAAATAGATAAGTTCACGGTTGAGGAAGTATCTTTCGAGCTTCTCACCAAGGGACGCAAACTGGCCAACGAACTGGGCGTGCAGCTCGAAGCCATCGCCGCCGGCAGCGGCATTACGGGAAAGGTGGAGAAAGACATTCTCTCCTACGGCGTGGACAAGCTCCACGTGTTCGACGCGCCGGGCCTCTATCCTTACACGTCAAAGCCGCACACGAGCATTCTCGTAAACCTCTTCAAGCAGGAACAGCCGCAAATCTGCCTCATGGGCGCAACGGTCATCGGCCGCGACCTCGGGCCGCGCGTCAGCTCTTCGCTCACCAGCGGCCTTACCGCCGACTGCACCGCGCTCGAAATCGGCGACTACGACGACAAGAAGACGGGCAAGCACTACGAAGGCCTGCTCTACCAAATCCGCCCCGCTTTCGGCGGCAACATCGTGGCCACGATTGTCAACCCCGACAACCGTCCGCAGATGGCCACCGTGCGCAGCGGCGTGATGAAGGCCGAGAAGGTGGCAGAATACTACAATGGCGAAATCGTTTATGAAGACGTTGCCAAGTTCGTGCCTGAGACCGACTACGTGGTGCGCGTCATCGAGCGCCACGTGGAAAAGGCCGCCAACAACCTGAAAGGCGCGCCCATCATCGTGGCGGGCGGCTACGGCGTGGGCTCTAAAGAGGGCTTCGACCTGCTCCGCAAGCTGGCAGACGAACTGCACGGCGAAGTGGGTGCCAGCCGCGCCGCAGTAGACGCCGGCTTCTGCGAGCACGACCTGCAAATCGGGCAGACGGGCGTGACCGTGCGCCCCAAGGTGTACATTGCCTGCGGCATCAGCGGCGCAATCCAGCACGTGGCGGGTATGAAAGAGAGCGGCATCGTCATCTCTATCAACACCGACCCCGAAGCGCCCATCAACCAGCTGGCCGACTACGTGATAACGGGCAGCGTGGAGGAAGTAGTCCCCAAAATGATTAAGTATTACAAAGAGAATAGCAAGTAAACGACAATGGCTAACAATTATACAGACCACCCCGAGTTGAAGTTTGAACTTCAACACCCTTTGATGAAACGCATCGTGGAACTCAAAGAAAGAGACTTCCGCGACAAGGATACGTACGACTACGCCCCGCTCGACTTTGAAGATGCCATGGACAGCTACGACCGCGTGCTCGACATCGTGGGCGAGATTGCCGGCACCACGATTGCCGACAACGCAGAGGGCGTAGACCTCGAAGGACCGCACCACGAGGGCGACCGCGTGCGCTACGCCTCCGGCACGGCTCGCAACCTCGAAGCCATGGTGCAGGCAGGCATGAACGGCATGACGATGCCGCGCCGCTACAACGGCCTCAACTTTCCCATCACGCCCTACACCATGTGCGCCGAACTCGTGGCCGCCAGCGATGCCGGCTTCGGCAATATCTGGAGCTTGCAGGACTGCATCGAGACGCTCTATGAATTTGGCGACGAAGACCAGCACAGCCGCTTTATCCCCCGCATCTGCGCCGGCGAAACGATGTCGATGGACCTCACCGAGCCCGACGCAGGCAGCGACCTGCAAAGCGTGATGCTCAAAGCCACGTTCGACGAAAAAGAGAACTGCTGGCGCCTCAACGGCGTGAAGCGCTTCATTACCAACGGCGACGCCGACCTGCACCTCGTGCTTGCCCGCTCGGAAGAAGGCACGACCGACGGCCGCGGCCTCTCGATGTTTATCTACGACAAGCGCGACGGCGGCGTGAACGTGCGCCGCATCGAGAACAAGCTCGGCATCCACGGCTCGCCCACCTGCGAACTCGTATATAAAAACGCCAAGGCCGAACTCTGCGGCATGCGCAAGATGGGTCTTATCAAGTACGTCATGGCCTTGATGAACGGCGCGCGCCTCGGCATCGCCGCCCAGAGCGTCGGCATCTCGCAGGCCGCCTACAACGAAGGCCTGGCCTACGCCCGCGACCGCGAGCAGTTTGGCAAGAAAATCATCACGCTGCCCGCCGTGGCCGATATGCTCTCGCTCATGAAGGCGAAACTCGATGCCGGCCGCGCCCTGCTCTACCAGTGCGCCCGATATGTAGATGTTTACAAGGCACTCGACGACATCGCCCGCGAACGCAAGCTCACGCCCGAGGAACGCACCGAGCAGAAGACGTATGCCAAGCTCGCCGACTCGCTCACGCCGCTCGCCAAGGGCATGAACTCGGAATATTGCAACCAGAACACGTTCGACGCGCTGCAAATCCACGGCGGTTCGGGCTTTATGATGGACTATCCCATACAGCGTTACTACCGCGACGCACGCATCACGAACATCTACGAAGGCACCACGCAGCTGCAAGTCGTTGCCGCTATCCGCTACGTCACCAACGGCTCTTACCTTGCCCAGATGCGCGAGTTCGAGCAGGCGGAAGTCAGCGAAGCCGTCAAGCCCTTGCAGGCACAGGCCAAGGCATTGGCAGACCTGTTTGAGCAGGCCGTGGAACACGTCAAGGAAGCGCAGTCGCAGGAAATGCAAGACCTTTGCGCACGCCACCTCGTAGAGATGGCCGCCGATGTCATCATGCTCCATCTGCTTTGCCGCAACGCTACGCAGCAGCCTGAACTGTTTGAGAAATCCGCCCGCGTTTATGCCCGCTTTGTCACCGCCGAAGTGCAGAAGCACCACACTTGGGTGATGGACATGAATGCAGAAGCCCTCGCGGACTACCGCTGCGAATAATCCTTTCGCGGTTATATTCAGACATTAAAAAAAACGGACGTGCCGGAAAAAGGCACGCCCGTTTTTCTTTTTTATTTTACATTCGTCAGAATTACGAGTAGGGGCGTTCTGCAGAACGCCCGCCGCGTGCGCCGAATGGCAGGAAATATCCGTTTACAATGAAGTACCCAGTCATGTCTATATCCACGGCATCAAGGTCTCACGTGTTTTTCATGGTTTTTATCTTTATCCAGCGTATAGGAGGCTGTTGCAATGGTACTGCCTGGAAGGCAGTACCATTGCAATAACCTTTTTCGATGAAAACTCAATTGTCTTTTACTGATGCCACCTCAAGGTCTCACGGGGTTTTAATGGTTTTTTCCTTGCGGCGTTTGAAGCGGGCGGGCACCGACCGCAGCCGCAGGGATTAAGGGCGAGCGCGAGCCGCAAGGCTCGCAGGCTCGGCGTTAAGATCTGCGGCGTGCCCTTGGGCTTCAAACGCAGCAAGATGTTTTTCATGGTTTTTATCTTTATCCAGCGTATAGGCCCAACACACGTCCTATACGCAAAAATTTTCCCCTAAAAACCTTTCAACTATTCATTCTGCGTCGCAATTCGCTATCACTTAGCCAGTTGCGGCTGAACGGTTTTACGGCCCAACCCTTCACAACCCTTCATCACTCGCGCCGGCACACCCCATACAGGTTGCCCTGCACCGTGTGCCTTTTCGTCACACCCAGCTGCCGGAGCTGCTTGCCGAGCCGCGCAATCGTCACGCCCTGCAACGCCTTCGGCGACTCCCGTTTGAGGATTTCAAAAATCTCGTTGGCCGACAGCCACTCCTGCTGCCCGCCCCCTGCGGCGAACGATTTGCGGTAAGCGTCGGCCAGCGGCGACTCCCGGTAGAACGACTTATTGTGCGCCTCAATCTCCGCCTCCTCCTCTTTTGAGAAAAACGTCGGTTCTCCCGCCTGGATTTCCGCCACTACCTGCGCATACAGTTGTTTGTAGTCAATCGGTGCGTTGGAGATAGGCCGCTCCACCACCTGGCAGAAAAAGCGGCGCGAGCCCGTGGGGTCAGCCAGCAACTCCGAGTAATTCGACGTACCGATGAAAGCCGCCACGCGGCGCACCTCCGAAAGCCCCCTGCTTCGGGGCCGACGCATCTTCACGTCCGTCAGCTGCATCAGGTTCTTCAATACCCCCATCTGCCGCTCCGAGTAACGGTCGAACTCGTCCATGTTGATCAGCGCGAACTGCCCCAGCAGTTTCTCCGCATGACTGTCCGAGGAGAGGTCGAACTTGTCAGAATAATACATCCTCAGGCACTCCGGGAGCAGCATACGGCAAAACGTACTTTTGCCCAACCCCTGCCGCTCGCTCACAAGCAGCGGTGCCAGCTGACAGTCGAACACGCGCAGCGACACACCGCCGTCCTCCTCCTGCATCCAGCCCTTCACCGCCCCGCGCAGCCACGTGCGGAACACATTGACCCACAGCGCGTCGTCCGACACCCGCACCGCCAGTTCCCCGATGCGGTCGGTGCCGTCCCATGCGGGCAGTTCCGCGAGATACCCGCGCAGGGGGTTGAACAAAGGCACCTCGTCCGAGAAGAGATAACTGTCGATTTTGCTTTTGAAGCAGAGCGGGAACACCTCCTGCACGCGGTTCACCATAGAGTTGTGCATCCGTTCGGTGAGCGGTTCAAACGCCTCATTGCCCCTGTCTGCGGGCTTCGCCTCAAGATTGTTGCTCAGCGCGTTGTGGCGCACGTCCCAATGCTCGGAGATAATAGCATGAATATCCTCCAGCGTCGGCACGCCCGTCGCAGCCGCCGCCTCTCGCTTAACGGCAACCGCCCGCTTATCATCAACAACGCGTCTGCGCACTCGTCTTCTTTCGGCAGCCTCATAGCCGCCAAGTTTTCTCATCAGCCTCCACCCGCAGTACCGGGCATAGGCTCCTCCAAGTTCTGCCAATGCGGAAAGAATAGGAAATTCCATAGTTTTAGGTGTTTTTGTGTGTATGATTTAAATTAAAATTATTTATCCTCGAATTATTTTTTTTGCCCACGAATCTCACGAATCTACACGAAGCGTTTTCAATGGGTTAATAATGGCGACCTGTTCGGTCGCACGAATCACACGAATTCAAACATTTTCAATGCCTTAGTTGCTTGTGTTAAGTGCCTGGAAGGCACTACAGAGCGAAGCGATGGTAACCGGGTACGCAGTGCCCGGATTGGCGAGGCAAGGCCGACGTGCCTGGAAGGCACTACGCCACAGGACATGCCCCAATCATCCGCCCTCATTGAATTCGTGTAGATTCGTGAGATTCGTGGGCAAAAAAATCCGTGGGTCCAAATTATTCCGTGGTTTTTCGCCTGCAAAGATAGTGCAAGGTGAGTGCAATAAAGTTTACTTTGATTGCCGAGCCGCCGCCTATCTTATGCAAAGTTATCTCCCCGCCCGCCCCGTTTCCAACAGAAACAACCAAAAACAACTCCTGTTTTTTTCTCCTTAGAAGTTGTTCCTGAAAGCGCAGAAAGTCGTTTCTTTTTCCTTGATTTTCATCGCCCCGCGCCCGCGGTTCGAACGCCCCGCGCCCAAGACGCGGTCGCCCCACGGGCGTGACGCGACCGCCCCGCGCCCGCGAACCGATGAATATTTTTTGCAAAGTTATCTCCCCGCCCGCCCCATTTCCAACAGAAACACCCAAAAACAACGTCTGTTTTTTCCTCCTTAAACGTTGTTCTTTTAAGCAAGAAAGTTGTTTTTATCCCCTTTATTGTTATTGCCCCACAACTGTGGTGTACCTTCCCCACAATTGTGGTGAAGTCACCCCACAATTGTGGTGTGCCTTCCCCGCAATTGTGGGGAAGTAAAAATGCCCTTTGAAAAAACGAATACAAAGGGCAGAGAGACAAGTAAAATATAGTCTGTGAATAAATCCCCTTCCGAGCCCCAACCTTTCAGCAATGAATGGTTGGCGCGCCCAACCGTTCAGCGGTAAACCGCTTATAAACAAACGGATATGGCAAAAGCTGAAAGGTTGAAAGGTTTGCGAGGGAAAAAAATTGCGTAAGGAATCGTCCTTGTCACGGAGGACAGTTGGCAAAATAAAAGAGGGTGTATCAAAATGAATATTGTTCAGATGTCCCCTGAAATGTCGTGCAAGTGAGCGCAATCAAGTTTACTGGAATTGCCGAGCACAGCCGAAAATGTCAAAGGAAAACGCCTGTTAAAAACGAACCCAATATGGACCAAGAAATACTGCACAGTATTAAAAATAATTATTAGATTTGCACTCGGAGCATATTGACGATAATTTTTTGCCCGATTTTTGATTTTTCCAAACGGTGTTACTACGTTATCTTAATGATAAAAATGATGACTATGAAAAAGCCAATTCTTTATTTCGACATGGACAATGTGCTGGTGGATTTTCAAAGCGGGATTGACGCCACGCCGACCAGGTCGCTCGTTTACTCGTCTACTCATTTATTATAAAACAGACCATAAGAACCTCGCGATGTATAAGATATCGCTATTTAATACTATGGCAAAAACGATTGAGACCTACAAAGGAATGCCCGTCATAGAGGCAAGCGACAGCAAAGACTTGGAGAAGAAGCTGGAAAAGATGGAAGGGATAAAGCCTCCCTTCGCCGTGAAGATTTCCAGAAGAACTAAAATGATAAAAAAAGATGCTTTTAACAGCTGCACCTACATAGCCGCCATTCTTATCCCCGACTCTGTCACGGAGATTGGCGAAAATGCCTTCTTTGGCTGCACTGGTCTGACCTCTATCAACATCCCCGACTCGGTAACGAATATTGGCGATCATGCCTTCTTTGGCTGCACTGGTCTGACCTCTATCAACATCCCCGACTCTGTCACGGAGATTGGCGTTTATGCCTTCCGTCGCTGCACAGGGCTGACCTCCGTCAATATCGGCAACTCAGTCACGGAGATTGGCTTGTGTGCCTTCGTGGGCTGCACGGGTAAGCCCTAAAAACGAAAAAGCTATAAATAAAGGCAAATTAGTAAACTGATGACGAGTAGGCATGCCGTGTTTTGCTCGTCTATTCGTTTGGTAAAAAGAATGTTTGTGCTCCTTTCAATTTTTATTGTTCGATTTTTGATTTTTCCAAACGGTGTTACTATGTTATAATCTTAACGACATACAAAAAACCGACGACTATGAAAAAGCCAATTCTTTATTTCGACATGGACAACGTGCTGGTGGATTTTCAAAGCGGGATTGACGCCACGCCGACCAGGTCGCTCGTTTACTCGTCTACTCATTTATTATAAAACAAACCATAAGAACCTCGCGATGTATAGGATATCGCTATTTAATACTATGGCAAAAACGATTGAGACCTACGAAGGAATGCCCGTCATAGAGGCAAGCGACAGCAAAGCCTTGGAGAAGAAACTGGAAAAGATGAAAGGGATAA
>JALFJC010000124.1:0-8095 GCA_022775595.1 Bacteroidales bacterium
TGCAGCTGGTGCACCACGCAAAATGACCCATAGAGCATTTGGGATGCTCGATTTTTACTCTCAAAACTTTGAATCGTCCAAATCCCGTGTATTTACAGAGGGTTTCAACCTATTACACCACGCAAAATGACCCATAGGTCTTTTTATTATTGCCCACGAATCTCACGAATTTACACGAATCTTTTTCAATGAATTAAATGGCGACCTGTTCGGTCGCACGAATCACACTAATATTATGATTGAATTCGTGAAAATTCGCGCGACCGACAAGGTCGCCATTATCGAAACACAATGTTATTCGTGTAAATTCGTGAGATTCGTGGGCAAAAATATAAAACTCGTGGGCAAAAAAAATTTATTCGTGGGCAGCCCGCACCTTTATGGCAGGTTCCCCTTCCGGCTTCACTATATATAAATATGTATGTTCGCCGGCTACGGGAATGGTCACCGCGCCACGGCTCTGCACGCTCGCGATTTGGCGGCCGCTTTCATCGTAGACCGTCACGCCGCCCGCGTGGCCGCGCACCACGATGCTGCCGTCGTGCACCACCACTTCGGGCGCAGCCGCGCTTATCTTGCCGATGCCGGCCGCGCTGCCCTGCTTGCCTGTGACGCGCACGGCGTCAATCTCCATGGTGTTGCCATATTTGCCCACGAAACGGAAAGCGATTTGCATCGCTTTGCCGGCATATTTTTCCAAGGAAAGTTCTGTGGGGTGATAAGAACTTTCGCTGTAATTGTCGAAAAGGTCTTTGAGCCCGTAGTCTTTCCATTCGTTGAAAACGTCATAGAGTTCCGTCCACTCGCCGCCCGTTTCGCGCGCCATGACTTTGAGCGTCGTGGAAGGTTTGCTGTTGGTGAACGTCCACGAGCCCCAATCTATGTTTTCGTTGTTGAGGTCGAAGAGATAGAGGGGCGAATAGCCGTGCTGGAAAGTCAGTTTTGCTTCTTCGCCTGCCGTAAACACGGGCGACACGAGCCATTCGTCCTGCGCGAGGTCTTCCTTTTTGCCTTCGCCGTTCGTAGCGTAGGCATAATATACTATGGCAAACTTGCTGCCCTCTACGGGTGCGGGAATGGTTTGCCCCTGCCGTTTCGTGGCCACATGCCACGTGAAGCGGCCTTCTTCCATCGCCGTCTGCTCGGCATTGGTGTTGAGTTCTGTCCAGCCCTCGGGCAGCCAGTCTGTGGCCGTGCCGTCCCAACTTTCAAAGTTTTCGGCGAGCGTTTCTGTCTGTGACTGTGCGGAGCAAACCGCAGATGCGCCGAGCCATAGCAGGGCGGCGAAAAAAGTTCTGCATTTTAAGGGAAAAGAGTTCATTATAAATCTATTGAATATGATAATTATTAATCAGGAAAAAGCATCGAGCCAATTTGCATAAAAGCGCACGGCGGCGGCGTGCCAAGCGTAGTCGGGCCGACCGGCGGCGGGCTCGCCTATATAATAATGTAGGGGCGGCTGAATGGGCAGGCCTTTCGCAAGGTCGCGGAGGTATTCATTGTGGAGCGTGAAAGGCTCGTATTCGAGATGCCCCACGATGAACGTGGCATTGTTTTTTTCAGAAAATGCCGCGCCGATGCCGCTCTCTTCGCTTTCGCAAAGGATTTGGAGTTCGCTGTCAGCGGGAAAATCGTTGCGGCGCACCTCCGTGTGGCGGCTGTTGGGCATGGGAAACTCGGGCGCAAGCCCTTGCATCGCCGCGCTTTCGGGCTGCAAGACTTTTTGCTTGAACACGCCGAACATCTTGCGCGGCAGGGGGTGCTTGGGAATTTTATAAAAATGATAGAGCGCAGCCTGCGCCGCCCAGCAAATATACAGCACGGGCAGGCGGCGCGTTGCCGCCTCGTCCATCGCCTGCTCGAGCAACTGCCAATAGCGCACCTCCTCAAACGCGATATTTTCGAGCGGCGCACCTGTGACGATCAGCCCGTCGGCCTCGGCGAGCATCTCGGGCGTGAGTTCGCGGTAGAACTGCAAGATGTGTTCCATCGGCGTGGTCTTGAACGTCTGCCCTGGCAGGCGCACGAGGGTGAGGCGCACCGCCTGCCCCGTCTCGGCGAGGGTGCGGGCGATGTCGAGTTCCGTCACAAGTTTCTGCGGCATAAGGTTGAGCAGCAGCACGCGGCGCGCCCTCTCCTGCCCTGCCGCGGGAACTTGGCAGGCAGGATAGTCAGCCACATCGAAGCCTGCGGCACGCAATTCGGCCGCAGCGGGAAGGTGTTCGGGAAGGAATATCATGTGAGTGAATACTTTTTTAGCAGACAGGCAAACGAGCAGACACGCGAACGGGCAGACACGTGAACGAGACAAGTAACTTATGAGAAATAATCGGCCATAGATTCTTGTTGCGCCTACTCGTTTGCCTGCAAACTCGCCTGCTATTCCCAACGAATAAACAAGCGAACAAACAGGTTGCAAAAGTACCGTTTTCTGCCTAATCCCACCAATTTATTCGGCCGAAATGCCGATTTCCACCAAATCTTATAGAAAAAGAAACATTTGTACAAGGCGGAAATTATGCGTTAAGTGCCTGGAAGGCACTACAGAGCGTAGCGATAGTAACCGGGTACGAAGTGCCCGGATAAGCGCGAAGCGCACGATGTGCCTGGAAGGCAGTACGCCTGTGGCGATGCTTATAGTGCAAGTCCTGTGGCGTAGTGCCTTCCAGGCACCTCGTTCTCGCATTGACTAACCGAGGACTTCGTCCCCGGTTACTATCGCTACGCTCTGTAGTGCCTTCCAGGCACAAACGTTCATATAAGCAAATGATATTTTATTTTGACGACAACTTGCACAAACGTTCCTTTTTTCTTCACCACACGTCCACGCGCTTGGCCTTAGGCACAAAGAGCGGGTCTTTCTTCTTGATGTTGAAGGCTTCGTACCATGCGTCGATGTGGGGCAGCGCACCGTTCACGCGCCAGCGGCCTGCCGAGTGGGGGTCGGTCTTGGTGAGTTTGCGGAGCATTTCCTCGCGCACGTTGTTGGCCCAGAGGAAAGAGTAACTGAGGAAGAAGCGCTGCTCGGGCGTGAAGCCGTCCTTCTTGCCAGCAGGCACGGCGGCCGCTTTCTGCGCGTTTTGGAAGGCGAGGTAGGCTACGTTGAGCCCGCCGTGGTCGGCAATGTTCTCGCCGAGCGTGAGTTTGCCGTTGGCTTTGAGGCCGGGCAGCACTTCGATGCCGTTGAAGAAGCGTTCCATCACGGCGGTGCGCTCTGAGAACGCCTTCTTGTCGGCTTCCGTCCACCAGTTGCTCAGGTTGCCGTCCTTGTCGAACTGCGAGCCTTGGTCGTCGAAGCCGTGTGTCATTTCGTGGCCGATAACCACGCCGATTGCGCCATAGTTGTAGGCATCGTCGGCTGCGGCATCGAAGAAAGGCGGCTGCAAGATGCCGGCAGGGAAGCAAATCTCGTTGGTCGTGGGATTATAATAGGCATTGATGGTCTGCGGCGTCATGAGCCATTCCGTGCGATCCACGGGCTTATTCACGTGCCGCTCGATGTAGTAATCGCCACGGAACTTGGCGGCACGCGCCATATTTTCATAATAAGAAAGACTCTCGTCGATGTCGAGCGCATCGTACGACATCCATTCGTCGGGGTAGCCAATCTTCACGTAGAAGGCATTGAGCTTTTCCTGCGCGCGGGCTTTCGTCTCCGCGCTCATCCACTGCTGCGCCTCGATTTTCTGCCCGAGGGCAATTTGCAGATCCCCTACAAGCTTCTGCATGCGCTGCTTGGACGTTTCAGGAAAATATTTCTCGACATACATCTTGCCGATTGCCATTCCCAGCACGCCCTCCACGGCCTGCACGGCACGCTTCCAGCGCGGGCGGTCCTGCTCTGCGCCGCTCATCGTTTTGGAATAAAACTCAAAGGCGGCTGCACGGAAGTCATCGCTCAGCTTGCCCGTGGCATTGTCCACCACATTGAAATAAAGGTAGGCCTTGAGGTCTTCGAGCGGGCACTCCTCGAGCACTTTCTCTACTTCGTGGATTGGTTCGGGCTGATTGACGCTCACCTCCTCCACGGCAGGCACGCCCTGCGTGAGGAACAGCGTGCTCCAGTCGATGCCGGGGAAGTCGGAAAGCAGGCGGGCGTAGGTCATCTTGTGGTAATTGCCCTCCACGTCGCGCAGCTTGGTGCGCGAATAGGATGCCTTGGCTATGCGGGTCTCGATGCGCTCCACGGCCTCCATCATCTTGGCAGCCTCGGCCTCGCTCTTGCCTGTGAGCGTGAAGAGTTTGCGGCCATAGGCGCGATAGGCGGCACGCACTTTCTGCGTGGCCTCGTCGTCTTCGAGATAATAACTGCGCTCGCCCATGCAGATGCCGCCTTGGTGAATCTGCACCAGGTTTTGCTTGGCATTGCGCAGATCGGCATCGCAGGAAAGCCCGAAGAAACTGCCCACGCCGATGCGTCCGAGGCAGCCGGCCACGTATTGGAAGGCACGCTTGTCGGCAATGTCCTCCACCATCTTGAGGTGCGGCTTCAGGGGTTCGTAGCCCTCGGCGTTGCGTCGCACGCTGTCCATCGCAAGGCGGTAGAGTCCGCCGATTTTCTGCTGCAGCGTGCCGTGGGCGGCGTCCTTGTCGGCCGCGAGGTCCTCGATAAGCTGCTGAAGCTGCTTGCGGTTGGTCTCTGCCAAGGCGTCAAACTGCGAATAGCGGGCGTACTCGGGAGTGAGCGGGTGCGCCTTCATCCAGCCGCCGGCGGCATACTCGAAGAAGTCCGTGCCGGGCTTCGCCGCGAGGTTCATGTTTTTCTTGTCAATGCCCGACTGCAAGTCGCCTTGCGCGGCGGCCGTCATGGCAGCCGCCATCGACATGGCCATCATCATAGTTTTAAGTGTCATAATTATATTAAGATTGATTTATGGTCTGCTTTTATCGCTCAAAATTACAACGAAAAGGCGACACATTCAAGACATCGGGCTGATTTATTGGCAGACAATGCAAATTATCACGCCAATAGTTTTTCCTTTCAGCAAGATATTTTTTCTTTTCTGCCTGATAATTTTTCCTATCCAATAAGATAGTTTTTATTACAAAGTTTGTAATACGCGTTACAATGTTTGTAATATGTGTTAGAAAGTTTGTAACGGCCGTTACAAAGTTTGTAACAAACTTTTTCTGCGCAGATAGTAAAAACTATCTTGCTGAAAGTAAAAACTATCTTGCGGAAAGGAAAAATGTCTTGCGGAAAGCACAGGGCATTCCGTGACGCGTCAACCCGTCACTTGTGCTGGGTTGGGAGCACAAACTATAAACTATCAATCTTACTAAATATCAAGCGATTAAGTCGGTTAGTGCTGGGTATGTATAGTTTTTAGGGGTATTTTTTGCGTATACGCGCGCGCGAAGGAAAGGCTTTCGAGCATCGCCGCGTATGAGGCACGCCAAGAAAAAAACTGACATAAGTTTGCCGATATTCCCGTTAGGTCTTATCTTTGCCTTGCAAATTGAACGTTTGTGCAAGGCGAGCGCAGAAGCCAAGTTTACTTGGATTATGCCGAGCCGCAGCCAAAGGTGCATGAATATGAACATTTTTAAATTTTATCACATGAGCAAAAACGAAATAGCAACATTAAATGCTAGCCTAAACAAAGAAGCTGAAATCTACAGGGAGTTAAAAAAACAGCCAGATTGGTGGCAAAGACTTCTATTAATCAAAGGTGTATATGTGGAAATACGCAAAGATGATATTGTGGATGTCTATTACGAAGGGGGGAGAATGGCTGAACTTAGATGCAAAAGCAAAAGAATAACGGCTACTTGTCACCCCACGTATTTAGGGATGGTTGTTCCAACAGACTCCAATCCCAAATATGTTGATTGTTTGGAGGTTCTAAAGAATGATCCGTTCGTCATAATCAAAAACATTCAAGCTAACTATTCCCAAAAGGATGGGAAGAAAGGAGAAGATATTAGCGAGAAGAAGATTCAGGGCGACATGATATGCAGGCAAAATTCATTATTCCTTGATTCGGAATTTGCCCATCGTTATGAGATTGGAAAACGACAGACAATTCGTTTTGACCTCGTTATGATTAAGAACAATCAACTAATCTTTATTGAACTAAAACGCATAAAAGACAATCGAATGCTCAATAAGGAAGATGACGAGCCCAAAATACTCGAGCAGATGAAAAAATATCAAAATTTCATCACGGTCAATAAAGACAAATTACTTGATTATTATAAAACATTATATGAGATAAAAAGTTCATTAAATTTGCCTGTTCCAGAATGTGAAATTGAAAAACTTTCTGTTTGTGAGGTTCCACACCTTATTATAATAAATACATACAAAAACCTTGGAAAGAGGAGAAAAGATCGCATAGCGCAAATGAAAGAGATACTTGACAAATCTCCATTTTTTTCCTATTCTATCGAAAAGTTGACCACATATGAAATGAGGCAACAAGAACAACAAGAGTTATTCCGCAAGAGTATTACAAACAAAGGCTTTAAATATATTCTTGATGATAGCGAAAGGGACAGGAATTTATATAACTGGCAAGATAAAGGCTCTGTACAGAGGGTTAAAGACTATTTTAAGGAGAATAAGATAAAATGGTGGAATTGTGATTTCGATGCGCCAAAAGGACAGAAGCCAGATGGATTGAATATTACCCGTCACCTTGTTTCGTCACAGTTAGCTTGTATCAATCACCTTTTCTTCATCAAGCACGATAAGGAAGCTGTGCTGTCAATTATCAATGGCATCAAAGATATGCCTGTGAAATTCAAGGATGTTATGAATATTCCTTGCGACAAAGGCTCTTATAATTATATTGCTTTCGAAGTGGTTGCAAGTAAGGATTATCTTCACGAAAAAGATTTAAAACGCGGAGAGTTCTGCACTTCTGTTGACGCCTTTGTATATGCACTTGATGAAAACAACGAGCGTTGGCTCATCCCTATTGAGTGGAAATACACAGAAACATACAAAAGAGACGATAAATCAATCGAGGCGGACCCCAAGAAAGAACCTGGCAACGAATCAAAAGGTAAAACACGATTGTCCCGTTACTGTAACACAAAGGGGGATAATCTGATAGGAAACAGCAAACAACTAAAAAGTCTCCCAGATTACAAACACAGCATCTACTTTCAAGAACCTTTTTACCAGTTAATGCGTCAGACACTATGGGCAGAATGTATTTGCAATAATAAAGAAGAGAATGTTCTTCCTGCTGAGCATTTCGTACATATCCATGTATGTCCTAAAGAGAATGAGGAACTATTGGATAAATGGTATGCCGAAGTAACTAATAAGCCATCTATGGAAGAGGCCTGGAGAGAAATGCTATCTGACCAATCATTGTATCATCTGGTTGATCCAAAGGAACTTCTGCGACCCATAGCCAAGTCGTATCCAGAACTCTATAATTACTTACAAGAGAGATATTGGCAATGAGAATACTACATATTTCTGATACTCATAGCAAGCATCGCGAGTTGCCCCCTTTGCCAAACGCAGATATCATCATTCACTCTGGCGATTTTACCTTTGCTGGTAGTGAGAATGAAGCATACGACTTCATCAATTGGTTTTGTGATTTACCTTTCCAACATAAGATATTTATTGCTGGCAATCATGATCTGTGTATGTATGGTGCAGATTCTATTGATGGTCTGCCAAATAATGTGCATTACTTATGTAACAATAGTATTGAAATTAGTAATGTCACATTCTTCGGAATTCCCTTTTTCATGGAGGAAACTATGGATGGTTCATTTGACAGAATGATTAATGATATACCTGATAACACCAATGTCCTTATAACTCATCAAGCCCCCTATGGTTTTTGTGATGAATATAGCGAACACCATTGTGGCGACAGGGCCCTTCGTGAAAAAACTGACATGCTACCATCATTAAGATGTCATCTGTATGGTCACCAACACGAAGCAAATGCCATGATAGCCTGTAATGGCATCATATTCAGCAACGCCGCTGTATTAGATAATCATTATAATCTTATTGCAAATCCAAGAGTCATAGAGTTATGAGCAATCCCCTTATTAGAATGGTGACCTTATAGGTCGCACTAATCTCACGAAAACGTCTGTTGAAAACGAACTCTATATA
>JALFJC010000148.1:0-6580 GCA_022775595.1 Bacteroidales bacterium
GTCTACTAAATAAAAAACAATCCAACACAATCATTTCTAAATTTCCACAACCATGAGTGAAGAAGTATTTGGCACAGGCCAAACAGAAAACACAGAGCATGCAGGCAGCCGCGAGGGCTTCTACGCATCGCAGTCGGGCGATAACTCAGAACGCCGCCCTTATCAAAACAATTCCTACAACAATGGCGGCTACCGTCCGCGCTTCAATTCAGGAAACCGCTACGGCGGCGCAAATGGAGAGGGCGGCTATCGTCCGCGCTATCAAAACGCCGGAGGCTACCGTCCGCGCACCAACAATTATGGCGACCAAGAAGGCACAGCCTACGGCGAACGCCCCCGCCAAAACGGAGGCTACAATAACGGCTACCGCCAGCAGGGCGGCTACAACCGTCAGGGCGGTTACCGCCAGCAAGGACAGGGCAATTATCGCCCTTACAACAACGACCGCCCCGCTTATCGTCCCAACCGCTTCAACGCAGGCGAAGCAACCGACAACTTTGACGAGGGCACGGGCTTCCGCCCCAACCGTCCCGCACAGGGCAGCTACCGTCAGCGCACCGGCGGCTACAACAACGGCTACAACCGCCAGCAAGGCGGCTATAATCGCCAGGGCGGTTACAACAACGGCTACAACAACCGCCGCCAGGGCGGCTACGACCCCCACGCCAAGTACTCGCAGAAAAAGCGCCTTGAATATAAAGAGGAGCACATCGACCCCAATGCGCCGATTCGCCTCAACCGCTATCTTGCCAACGCCGGCATTTGCTCGCGCCGCGATGCCGATAAATACATTGAGGCAGGCGTA
Source organism: Bacteroidales bacterium (assembly GCA_022775595.1). Lineage (GTDB taxonomy): Bacteria > Bacteroidota > Bacteroidia > Bacteroidales > Bacteroidaceae > Alloprevotella. The sequence goes on from JALFJC010000148.1 coordinate 806, forward strand.
GTGACGGTAAACGGCGAAGTGGTTACCGAACTCGGCACGAAGGTGCTCCGCTCCGACGTGGTGCAGTTCCACGAACAGCCTGTAAAGATTGAGAAGAAGGTTTACGTGCTCCTCAACAAGCCCAAAGGCTACGTTACCACGAGCGAAGACCCGCAGAACCGCAAGACCGTGATGGACCTCGTGAAAAACTGCTGCCCCGAGCGCATCTACCCCGTAGGCCGCCTCGACCGCAACACCACGGGCGTGCTCCTGCTCACCAACGACGGCGACATGGCCTCCAAGCTCACGCACCCCAAGTTCCTCAAAAAGAAAATCTATCACGTCTGTCTTGATAAAAACCTTACGGCAGCCGACCTCAACCAAATCGCCGAAGGCATCACGCTCGAAGACGGCGACATCAAGGCCGACGCCATCGAATACGCCAGCCCCACCGACAAGAAGCAGATCGGCATCGAAATCCATAGCGGCCGCAACCGCATCGTGCGCCGCATCTTCGAAAGTCTCGGCTACCACGTCACGAAGCTCGACCGCGTGTACTTCGCCGGCCTCACCAAGAAGAACGTGAAGCGCGGCGACTGGCGCTTCCTCACCGAAAAGGAAGTAAACATGCTCCGCATGGGCGCGTTTGAATAAGCCAACCATTTTAGTAAACAAGTAAACGAGTAAACAAGTAAACGAGTAAACAAGACAAGTTACTCATCTTAAAATATAATTAGCACGACATACCTGTCTCGTCTACTCGTTTACTCGTCAACTCGTCTACTAATAAACGTACAAATAAATTATAATCATCATGATTAGAACCAGAATATCCGACCTCCTCGCCCGCACCGACTTCGGTGCAGAGGTGTGCGTCAAAGGCTGGGTGCGCACAAAGCGCGGCAGCAAATCTGTGAACTTCATCGCCCTCAACGACGGCTCAACCATCAAGAACGTGCAAATCGTGGCAGATGTGGAGAAGTTCGACGAAGAAACCCTCAAGCAAATCACCACCGGCGCATGCCTCTGCGTTGAAGGCACACTCGTAGAGAGCCAAGGCGCGGGACAGAGCGTGGAGATACAGGCCACGGCCATCACCGTTTACGGCACCTGCGGCGCAGACTACCCCATGCAAAAGAAGGGACAGACCTTCGAATATATGCGCCAGCACGCCCACATGCGCCTGCGCACCAACACCTTCGGTGCCGTGATGCGCATCCGCCACAACATGGCAATGGCTATCCACCGCTATTTCCACGAGCACGGCTTCTACTACTTCAACACGCCCATCATCACCGCCAGCGACTGCGAAGGCGCAGGCCAGATGTTCCAGGTGACCACCAAGAACCTCTACGACCTCAAAAAGGACGAGGAGGGCAAGATTGACTATTCCGACGACTTCTTCGGCAAGACCACCTCGCTCACCGTGAGCGGACAGCTCGAAGGCGAGCTCGGCGCCACCGCCCTCGGCGCAATCTATACTTTCGGTCCCACGTTCCGCGCCGAAAACTCCAACACGCCGCGCCACCTCGCCGAGTTCTGGATGATTGAGCCGGAAGTAGCGTTCTACGACATCAACGACAATATGGACCTCGCCGAGGACTTCATCAAGTACTGCGTGCGCTGGGCACTCGACAACTGCGCCGACGACCTCGACTTCCTCAACAAGATGATCGACAAGACACTGCTCGAACGCCTCCACTTCGTCGTAGAGCACGACTTCGTGCGCCTCACCTACACCGAGGGCATCGAAATCCTCGAAGCCGCCATCAAGAACGGCCGCAAGTTCGAGTTCCCCGTATATTGGGGCTGCGACCTCGCCAGCGAGCACGAGCGCTACCTCGTGGAGGAGCACTTCAAGCGTCCCGTCATCCTCACGGACTATCCGAAGGAAATCAAGGCATTCTACATGAAGCAGAACGCCGACGGCAAGACCGTCCGCGCCATGGACGTGCTCTTCCCGCAGATTGGCGAAATCATCGGCGGCTCGGAGCGAGAAGAAAGCTACGAGAAGCTCACGCAGCGCATCGAAGAACTGCACATTCCGATGAAAGACATGTGGTGGTATCTTGACACGCGCCGCTTCGGCACGTGCCCGCACTCCGGCTTCGGCCTCGGCTTCGAGCGCCTCATTCTCTTCGTCACCGGCATGCAGAATATCCGCGACGTCATTCCCTTCCCCCGCACACCGAAATCCGCAGAGTTTTAAGCATTCTGCCCAATCTTATAAAACGACCTCGGGGCTGTGTCCAAGTGCGACACAGCCCCGATATTTTTTATAGCTAAACCATAAACATGTTTTGATAAGGGTTAGGCGCGGCGATTTTCTGCCTGATATTTTTTAGTTGCAAGCAGATAGTTTTTCCTTTCTGCCTGATATTTTTTACCATCTGCAAGAAAAAGTTTATTACAAAGTTTGTAACAAGCGTTACAAAGTTTCTAACACATGTTACAAAGTTTGTAATACATGTTACAAACTTTGTAACAAAAACATTCTTATAGGATAGTGAAAAACATCAAGGAGAAAGGAAAAACTTTCAAGGAGAAAGCAAAAAAAATCTCCGAGAACGTTTTGCGGTTCTCGGAGACTGTGTGGATGATTATGAGGTTAATCGTCAATCCAAATAGCGGGCGGCCAAGGGGGAGAAGCATTCGATGCGGCGGTCGCGGAGGAAGGGCCACCAGCGGCGCACCTGCTCGCTGCGCGTAAGGTCGATGTCTACCAGCAGCAGGCGGTCGGACTCATCGCCTTCGGCCAGAAACTCACCCTGCGGGCCGCACACAAAACTATGACCCCAGAACTGAATGCCGGGCGTGGCGGCTGAAGGATCGGGCTCGTGCCCCACCCTATTGACGGCAATGACGGGCAAACCGTTGGCTACGGCGTGGCCGCGCTGCACCAGTTGCCATGCCCGCAACTGCCGCTGCTGCTCCTCGGGCGTGTCGGAAGCGGCATAGCCTATGGCCGTGGGATAGATGAGCAGTTCCGCGCCGCGCAGAGCCATAAGCCGCGCACCCTCTGGATACCATTGGTCCCAGCAAACCTGCACGCCGAGCACACCGACCGAAGTCTTGATGGGCAGGAAATCGTCGTCGCCGGGCGTGAAATAGAATTTTTCGTAATAGGCGGGGTCGTCGGGAATGTGCATCTTGCGGTACGTGCCGGCGATGCTGCCGTCGGTTTCAAATACGACCGCCGTGTTGTGGTACAGCCCGGGGGCACGCTTCTCGAAGAGCGAGGTGACCAGCACGACAGCGCACTCACGCGCCACGCTGCCGTAGAACTCGGTGGACGGGCCGGGTATTGGTTCGGCATAATCGAAATTATCGGTGTCTTCTACCTGGCAGAAGTACGGCGTATTGTGCAGTTCCTGCAACACTACAAGTTTTGCGCCGGCGGCGGCAGCCTCTCTGACGTAAGCGGCCATGCGCTGGCGATTATCTGAAGGATTGGCGGTGCAATGGGTTTGCACGAGGGCGGTTTTTAGAAGTCTCATGGGAAGGGTATTGAGGGGAAAATAGAGATGAATAATAGAAGTGAAAGGAGTTTATAGAGATACGAGTTTGTTGAGTTGAAATTAATTTGACAAAGGTATTAATTGCCTGGAAGGCAGTACGGAGCGAAGCGACGATAACCGGGGACGAAGTCCTCGGTGGAGGCTGTTGCAATGATTCTGCCTGGAAGGCAGTACGCCTGAGGCGGTGTATAAAGTGCCTGCCCTATGGCGTAGTGCCTTCCAGGCACATCGTCCAAGTCACGCCTTTCCGGGCACTGCGTACCCGGTTATCATCGCTACGCTCCGTAGTGCCTTCCAGGCACTTTATTTTATAGGCCTTTTCACGCGAAGCGGAGGCCTCGGGGATATTGCATGGTGGCGCAATGGAGAGAGCCGTGCTGACGAATGAGGGCATTGCAGGGCACGCCGACTGCTTCGCGGGAGGGATAGGCCTTGATGATAGCAAGGCGAGCCGCGTCGTCGGTTTCAGGACTGCCGTAAGTGGGATAAAGCACCGCCTTATCCATCACGAGATAATTGGCATAGGTGGCGGGCAGGCGTTCACCTTCTTCGTCGTAAACGGCAGGGGGCATCGGCACAGTTATCAGCCTGTAAGGTTCGCCCTCGGGCGTGCGGAAAGCCTTGATCTGCTCTTCCATACGCTGCAAAGCGGCATAATGCTCGTCGGACGGGTCGGCGCATTTCACATAAAGAATGGTATTATCCGGGCAAAGGCGGGCGAGGGTGTCGATATGGCTATCGGTGTCGTCGCCTGCAAGATAACCCTCTTTAATCCAAAGGAAATGGTGCACGCCAAGGCGGCGGGCAAGGAGTTCTTCTATCTCGCTCTGCCCGTACTGCGGATTGCGGTTGGGGTTGAGCAGACATTGCGCCGTGGTGAGCAGCGTGCCGCGCCCATCGGTCTCGATGCTGCCGCCTTCGAGGCAGAAATCGAGGCAGTCGGCGTAGGAGCCGCCGAGGATATGCCCCTTGTCGAAGATGGTGCGGTTGATGGCATTGTCGAGATTGCTCTCAAACTTGTCGCCCCAGCCGTTGAAGCGGAAGTCGAGCAATTCCAGTCCCGCGCTGCCGCCGCCAACGGTGAGGAAAGCGTGGTCGCGCGCCCAGGTGTCGTTGGTGGGGCAAGCCGCAAACACTATGTTGTCGCAAACGGCTGCAGGCAGTTTTTCGCGGAGCAACTGCTCCACGGGTTCCGGCTCGGGCGCAACAATGAGCAAGGGCTCGCGGCGGGCTATCTCAAAGGCGAGGCGCAGGTAGCACTCGGTCACCTCGGGCAACATATAGGCCCAGTCGGTGGCGGCGTGCGGCCACGTGAGTTGCACGCCGCTCTGCGGATACCATTCCGGCAGGAGGGTGCGGCGGGTGAGGGTGATGTCGGGGTCGACGTTGCCTTCCACGAAATTGAGAAAGTCGGGGTATGCACCTGGAACGGTTGCTTTTGGCGGCAAAGTGAAGAGGGCCATAATGATTATAATTTGTAAGGAAAGTAGGGGCGTTTTGTAAAACGCCCGGAAAACGCATAGTATAATGGATTTACCATTCGGCGCACACGGCGGGCGTTTTGCAAAACGCCCCTACTCGTTTTCAATAAAATCGTTAGTATGTTCAAATCTGCATTTCGTCGTAACCGTCGCTTTCGTGCTGCGGCAGTTCAGGAAGGGTGCGCAGATAATTGATAAAGGCATCGGTGGTGGTGGGCATTTCCACTTTCAGCTCTGCCTCTTCGGGGAAGAAAGCAGGGTCGTAGTTGTCGCCGCCGTGCGTCATATAGTCGTCAGCCACAAGGACATAGGTATTGTCGTCTTGCAATTTCATCTCCTTGCCTGCGGGCGACACATAAATCAAGTCATCAAGCTGCATGTCGCCATCGAAGCCGATATTCAAAGATGAGGTCTGTATCCAACCGAACTTTTCGTTGTGCACGCCGCAGTCGATGAGTTTGCGGATTTGCGCCCCCGTGAGGCGGTAGGCTTTCAGGCTGTTGGCAAACGGCAGGGCATCGCCGACATCGAGCACGGTGACATCACCCTCCGAGAAGCCGCAGCGAATGCTGCCGAAATGGCTCACGCCAATCACGGGCTCTTTCTCTGAAACGCCTGCCGCGCGGCGATATGCCTCGGCGTAGGAACGGCACACGAGTTGTCCCATCTCCGTTTGGCGGAGTTTGTCCTCGCGACTATGGTCGAGCGAAACGGGGGCTTTGGTTAAAACCTCCTTCAACGCCGCCCCACCCTTTGTCTTGGTGTGTTGCAACACAGAATCTATCTTTTGCTGAAAA
>JALFJC010000030.1:0-8222 GCA_022775595.1 Bacteroidales bacterium
CACAGAACAAGCTGTTTTTACAGGTTTTTATCAAATTCAGTGCACACATATAATAATATACGCGCGAGGCAGATTGCAACAGCAACCCGCCTCGCGCGTTTTGTTAGGGCGATGAGAAATGCGCCCCGGTATTTATTTCAAAATCTGCTTCTTTCCGTTCACGATGTAAACGCCTTTGCCGGGCTTTGCCACGCAGCGGCCGGCGAGGTCGTAGACGATCGTCTGCTTAGGTTGCCCGAAAGCAACGCTGACGATGCCGGAGGGCGTTTGCACTTCCTTTTCTACTAAAGTAAACAGGTATTGGCAACCCGTATCTGTGGTGTTCGTGCCGTTGCCCCAGTTGTAGACGTTCCAGTTCAAGGTAGCATTGTTCGTCTGGTTGAATTGTGCCGTGCCCGAAGTTATGATATAATAACCCAGGGTTGCGGCCGGCGAGATGCGCCAACCGGCAGAGGGCTCGTCGGCTACGGTGCGGAGGGCCGTGTTATAGTCAGAGTTGGGAGAAACAAAGGTGCCGTCGGCGCGGCAGATAATATTATATGAGCCGTCTGTGCGTGCCGTGAGTTTCCACTGCGCAGCAAGCGTGGCCTCCGTTTCGCCTACCAATGCCTCGCCTGCGCCCTTGCCCGTGGCATAGCGGCTGTAGCGCAACGGCGTGCACATGGTGTACCAATAATAAGTTTGGTCGTTACTGACCTGCGGCATCTCCACTTCCTCAATGCGGTATTTGCAGCCCGTGTCGGTAGTGTTCGTGCCGTCGCCCCAGTTGAAGATTTTGTAGCCGTTGGGGCTTGTGGTTTGGTTGAACTCAGCCGTGCCCGAGGTGATGATGACATAGCCCACTTCGTCGGCGGGTTTAATCGTCCAGCCGCTTTCAGGAATGGCGGCAACGGTGGTGAGGGCGGTGTTGTTGCTGCTGTTGGGCGAGATGTACAGGCCTTCGTCAGAAGAAACGATATTAAATGTCCCGTCCGTGCGTTCCTCGAATTTCCAGAGGGCGGCAGTGCTTGCGGCAGTCTGTCCGATGAGTTGCTGGCCGCTGCCTTGCGAGGTCACGTAGCGGCTTTCGCGCAGCGGCGTGCAGAGCGTGTAGAGATGCGTTTCGGAGTCCGTGGTGGCTTTCGGCTGATTGATAGATGCCGTCTTCACCTTATTTTTCAGAGCCTCGAAGGCAGTGTTGAGGCTTGCGGCTTGCGCGGCGCGTTCGCTCTCAGAGAGGCTTTGCCCGAGCGTGGAGCGCACCAAGTCAGCCATTTCCGAGAGTTCTTGGCAGAGGGAAAGGGGATAGTAGCCCACCTTGTCGGAAAAGTTTGCGCCGATGTAGGCGGCAATGTCTCCGAGGAGGAGGTCTATTTGCTCTGTGCTGCTATCCATTGCCTTTGAGGGGGAGTAAACGATGCCGTCGAGCGCGTTCTTTCCTTCGGTGTCGGTAAGCACGAAGGTGAACTGCCACTTGTCGCGTCCAGTGCCCGAGGCGGCGGCGTGCGGCAGGCGCATCAGCACCTTGTTCCAGCCCTGCTTGAGCTGTATTTGCACGACGGGTCGCGCCGTGAGGTTTTCATTTGTCAAGCCGCTCGTGGCGTGATCCTGCGGGATAGAGGCATTGGGCTGCTCCCAAGAGGGCGCGGCAATCTCGATACCGTTTACCCAAAGCTTAGAGCCTCGGCGGTCCCACTCGCCTGCGGGCGGCGCGGTTTCATTTCCCGAACGGCTGTAAGTATAAAATTCCACTTGCGCCCCGGCTGTCTGTGCCACGGGCGAATATACGTAAGTCCAGGCGTAAGCCGTCTGCCCGTAAGCGGGGTTGGAGAAGAAAGAGGGCACGGTGGAGTGCCAGATGTGGCGCAGATAGATTCCCGCGCCCGTGGCCACCTTCGACCCGTAAGTAGTGCCGTTGTAAGTGAAAGAGGAGGGCAGCACGCCGTCCTCGCCCTCGTTGGTCGTTTCGGGCGGGAACTGCATCGTCTTGTCGCCGTTGTTGGGGAAGGGGTCGGAGATGCGCCAGCGCACGTTGGTCTGCTTCACGTAGGGGATAGGCTCGTTTTTGAGCACGTGCGCTTTGTGGAAGAGGAAGCGGCGTTCAAAGTCGGCAAACTCTTCAAATTCCTCGCCCGAGTTAGGCAGCGTGGTACCGCCGGTCTCTATGTATTGATTACCGCCGCCGTACCAAGCCCTTTCGGCCGAGGCGAGGATATTGGCGTAGATGTTGTTCTGCTTCACGATGTCGGTCCACGTCTTTGTCTTCGTGTCGTTCCAGGCCGCGCTGATTGTGCCCGCCACGTCGCTCGTGCCTTGCTGCGCGTAGTAGATATTGCTCTTGTAAATGCCCACGAGGTCGGCGTACACGTCGAAGTGGTTCGTGTAGTTGTAGCGGCAGTCGATGTTGGGCAGTCCGCTTACCACGCGTCCGGCGGTCGCCCACATTTGCGTCATGTCGCAGAGCGAGCTTGTGGGAGGGCCTGCAACGAGCCTGTTCCACATAACTACTTTCTTGCCCTTGCCGCGCACGTAGTCCGCCATCGTTTGCAAGAAGTTGGGATAAGTAATCGTCACCTCGTCGCCGCCGATGTGGATATAGGGGGCGAGGGGGAAAGTAGCCACCACCTCGTCGAGGATATTCTTCAAAGCCGCCACGCCATTGTCGCTCTGCATCGAGAAGCCCATGGCCTTGGTGAAAGCATCGCTGTGGCCGGGCATGTCGATTTCGGGAATGACGGTCACGCCGCGCTCTGCCGCGTAGGCTTCGAGTTCCTTGCATTGCTCCTGCGTGTAGTAGCTGCCAGCGTAGCGCGTCATATTGGCAGAGGCGGTGAGTTGCGGATAAGCCTTTACCTCAAAGCGCCATGCGAGTTTCTCCGTCAGATGCCAGTGGAACACGTTTACCTTGAAGCGCGAGAGCATATCGATTTCGTGTTTCAGTTCGTCGAAGGGAATAAACGAGCGCCCCACGTCGTGCATAAAACCGCGTACCTTGAAGGCTGGCCAGTCCGTGATAACTACTCCTTGAAGCGATGCCGTGCCGCCGTTGTCGCTGGTGCCCGATGCGAGTTGCAGCAGCGTTTGCGCGGCGCGTATGACGCCCGTCTGCGTCACCGCCTCGATGGTGATTTTATCGGAGGCGACGGTGAGCGTATAGGTTTCGTTGGGCATATACGCCACGCTGTGGTTGTAGGTGCCGGGGATAACCGCCACGCGCTTTACTTCCACCGTAGCAGCCGCGCCTTCCGTAATGGTGCAGCCCATTTCTTCGAGGGCTGTGCGCAGGAAGGGCGTGTTGAAAGCGTCGGCGACGCTTACGGCTCTGCCGAGCGCGAAGCTTTGCCCTGCCGTAATCTCTATGGAGTGGGGCTTAGGCAAGAGGTCGCGCGGGCCTGCGCTTGCTGTCAGGGGCAGCAGCGCGGCAGCCAGCAGCACGCCTTTCAAAAAAAGTTGTTTCATGATACAGATGTTTTTATTAGATTGTTTGAAAAAGATTGAATTGTTCTCGGATAGGATAAAAACCAGTAAAAACAGCTTGTTCGGCGTGAAGCCTATCGGCTACGCCTTTGCTCATAATGCCCAAGTCTGAAAGCAGAGCTTTCGCCTTGTGCCTTATGTGCAAAGCCTGCGGTCGGTTCCCGCCCGCTTCACGCTGAACAAGGGAAAAACCATAAAAAACCTCATTGCTGAGTCCATTGCGTGCTGATTATATGTAGTCTCCATATCATTAAATCAGAATATGAAGATTGTTTCCAGGTCTGGGTCGTAGTAATATTTCTCGCACTGGTCTACAGTAGGCGCGAAATTATAGAGAATGCCGAGGCGTATGCCTGCCAGTCGCATATAGTTGAATAATTGTTGGCGATGTTCGGGGAGTAATGCGGAGACTGCTTTACATTCGACAAAAACTTTGCCGTTTACGAGGAAATCTACTTTATGCGGATGGTTTATCGGACGGTTGTGGAACGATGTTTTGAAATAATATTCTCGTATTAAATCTTCACCGCAAAAACCAGCTTCACTAAGGCATATTTCCAAAGCGTCTTGATACATATATTCATTGAGAAAAGGCCCCATGTCCCTATGTACAGTTTGGCAGCAACCCACAATGTTGTATAAATACTTACGTAATTGCTGCGTGAGTTGCGGGTCAGTTTCTTGAAGTTTCTTTACTTCGGTTGCTATGCGGTAAAAGGGTTTGTTCATAGCGTGGCAAATGTTGCTCTCATTCGTATATTCGTGATACGAAGTGGTTTGCGTTGTGAGCAGTTACTTGGAAAAAGGTTTTTTATGGTTTTTTCCTTGCGGTTGGTGAAGCGGCTGGAACAGACGCAGCCGGGGCAAGAGCCACGCACGGCGGGAGCCGATAGGCTCACAGACGTGCGTGGAAATTGCCACGGCGTGCCCTTGGGCTTCACCAACTGCAAGTGTTTTTACTGGTTTTTATCATTAAACATAGTAGCAAGCAAAGCAAAAGCCTCTACTTCTTCCCCTTCATCACAAACACGAGCGTGCCGCCGCGCACGATGTCGGAGTGGTTGATGTAGTTGGTCTTGACGCGCTTGCCGTTGAGGAAGATTTTATCGACGTAGAGATTTTCCTTGCTCAAGCCGTCGGCTTTCACCGTAAACGTCTTGCCGTTCGGCAGATGCAGGGTTAGCTGCGGCAACTGCGGCGCACCGAAAACGTAGCGGGCAGATACGGGGTCGACGGGGTAGAAACCCATCGACGAAAGCATATACCAGGCAGACATCTGACCGCAGTCGTCGTTGCCGCAAAGGCCTTCGGGCTTAGGCAAATACTGCGTCTCAACAATTTCGCGTACCAATTCCTGCGTGCGTTCCGGCTTGCCGGCAAGGGCATAGAGATAAGCCACGTGGTGGCTCGGTTCGTTGCCGTGGGCATACTGGCCAATCAGGCCCGTCACGTCGCAAAGCGTGCTGTTGAGCTTGGTGGTGAAGAAAGAGTCGAGCTTGGCGATAAAGGGCTTGCTGCCGCCGAAGAGCTGGATAAGGCCCGGCACATCGTGCTGCACGTGCCACGTGTATTGCCATGCGTTGCCCTCCGTGTAGTCACCGCCATCGCTTTCGGCATGTGCAAGGGCAGAGGGATTGAACGGCGATTTCCATTCGCCTGTGCTAAGGCGCGGACGCATGAAGTTGGTGCTCTTGTCGAAAAGATTCTTGTAGAAATCAGCGCGGCGGTTGAAATATTCGTAGTCCTCCTTTTTCTTCATCAGCAACGCCATGTCGGCGGCGGCGTAGTCGTCGTAAACATTTTCAAGCGTGCCCGAAACCGACTCCATCTTGATGATATCGCAAGGGAAATAGCCGTATTTCATATAAGTCTCCCAGTCCGACTTCATCTTGTGCGACTTCGTCTGCGTCATCTTGATGGCCTGGAAGGCGCGCTCGGCGTCGAAGTCGCGGAAGCCCTTGTGATAAGCCTCGGCAACGATGGGCACGCTGTGGTTGGCTATCATGCAGTAGTTTTCCTTGCCCCAAAGTGCCCATATCGGCAAGTGGCCCTGCGTTTCGGCCTGGCTAATCATCGAGCGCACGAAGGGACACACCATTTCAGGCACGGCCAGCGTGTAGAACGGGTGCGCGGCGCGGTAGGTGTCCCAGGTGGAGAACGTGGAGTAGAACGTGCCGTCTTCGGCTTTCGCCAAATTACCGTTGGCGTCGCGGTACGCGCCGTCTACGTCGGCAATGTTGTTCGGCTGGATAAGGGCGTGGTAGAAGCAGGTATAGAAATTTGTCTTTTCCACGTCAGTGCCTTGCACCTCGATGCGGTCGAGATAGCTGCTCCACACGTCCTCGGCTTTCTTCTTCGTAGCCTCGAAGTCCCAGCCCGGCAGTTCGGCCTGCATGTTGCGGCATGCACCGTCGATGGTGGCGGAGGAGAGGGCGATTTTCACCTCCAGCTGCTCGCCTTTCTTGAGGTCGAACGCCACGAGCATCCTTTGTCCCTTCTCTGTCGCGGCGAGCGGCAGGGCGGTGATGCGCGTCATGGGACGGCTGAACTGCATCTGGAAATATACGTCCTGTTCCACCCACACGTTGCTGCGCACGTGGCCCGTCAAGCACGTGGGGCTTTCCCAGTTCACCTCACAGGCTTTCACGTGTGAGTGATATTGCTCCTCGCTCCACGTAGGTCCGTGCTGCAGGTCGATGAGCAGGGCGGCGGAGTCTGCCTTATGGAACGTGTAGCGATGGTATGCCACGTGCGGTGTGGCGGTCAGTTCGGCCGTTACATAGTTTTCCGTGAGTTCCACCAAGTAATAGCCGGGGCGTGCCCGCTCGCTGCTCTTGCTGAACGTGCTGCGGTAGTCCTTGCGGCCGGGGCGCGCCGTTACGGGCATCACCAGCACGTCGCCGAGGTCGGTGCAGCCCGTGCCGTTGAGGTGCGTCTGGCTGAATCCCCAGATGCGCGTGTCGGCGTAGATGTATTCAGAGCAATACTGCCAGCCCACTGCGCCCGTCACAGGGCTTGCCTGAATAAGTCCGAAGGGCACGCAGGCACCGGGAAACGTGTGCCCAGTTGCGGCGCTGCCGATAAAGGGATTTACGTAGTCAATGGGTTTGTGCGCAGGCTTTTGCGCGAAGAGGGCAGTTGCCGCAAATGACAGCAACAGCGCGGAAAAAAGCTTTTTCATGGTATGAGGTTTGAGATGATTTTCGTGTTGATTGAATTAGGTGTTAAGTGCCTGGAATTTTCGTGCAAGCGAGCGCAGAACCGAACTTGTTCGGGTTATGCCGAGCGCAGCCGAAAATCTCGTAGAAGAGGCACTACGGAACGATAACCGGGGACGAAGTCCTCGGATAAGCAAGGCGAGGACGATGTGCCTGGAATTTTCGTGCAAACGAGAGCAATCAAGTTTACTTGAATTGCCGAGTGCAGCCGAAAATCTCAAAGAAGAGGCACTACGCCACAGAACATTTTCAGCACCGCCACAGGCGTACTGCCTTCCAGGCAGAACCATTTCAACAGCCGCCCCCGAGTACTTCGTCCCCGGTTATCGTCGCTTCGCTCCGTACTGCCTTCCAGGCAGTTAATACATTAATCATATTAGTTTTTAATTCAACCAATGTGCAATAATGTAGTATTAGATATGCAAAACTACATTATTTTTTTGTAATCAAACCATTATACGCGCGTGTTTCTTATAAGATAGTGGCGCGTCCGTGCTTTTCCGTACAAGGGAAATACCGTTTTCGCCGCCACTCGATGCTTTTTCGGCGCAATTTTCCCGCAGATAATGTTTCCTGTCCTATAAGCCAATTCCTACGATCAAGTAGAAATTTTTTCCTGTCTGCTAAGACAATTTTTATTTTCCGCATGATATTTTTCCCTTCCTGCCTGAAATTTTTTGTTAGCAACTTTGTAACGCTTGTTACAAAGTTGCTAACACATATTACAAAGTTTGTAATACATGTTACAAAGTTTGTAACAAAAAATATCTTATATGAGAGGAAAAAATTTCAAGCGGAAAGGAAGAAATAGTTCCGAGGAAATAAAAAATATCTGCGCAGACAGCGATTACTGTCTGCGCAGATAGTGGAGGCGTGCTTATATGAAAATTGACAAGCAGCCAGAGGGTGAATTTCGTAGGTTTGTGTGGCGGTGCCAGGAGTCGGTTACATTTTGCCGAGGTTGAACTCGCACATGCCGTTTTCTACGTTGATGAGACCGAGATATGTGGTGTTGATGCCGTTGGTCCAGGGTTTGATTTCGCAGCGGTAGGTTTTGCCGTTGAGTTTGATTTGGTCGCCAGAAAGTGCACTCCATGACCATGTTTCAAATGTGCTTAAATAACTGCCGTTCCAGCTTTTGAGTGCAACAGACGAGGCAGAAAATTCAAAGACAGTACCTAATGCCTGGTAAGCACGGCTTGTTGTTTCGCCTGCGGCGAGCATGTCGGTGTATTGTATCAGGCTTCCCATATCTGCCCATCTGCCTAACAGTTTGGATTTGTCGAAAGTGCTGCCGCTTCCGCCCTGTCCGCTGCCACCGGTGTTGGTGCTCGTCGTTTGGTTGTCGTTTTCGTCGTCATCGCCACAAGAGGTTAAGGGGGCGGTGAAAAGGGTGCAGGCAAAGAGGATTGCCAAGAGTTTGATGTAGTTCATAAGGGTTTGATGATTAAAATGGTTGAGTGATAAAAAAGCAAAAGGATGTAAGCAGCGATAACGCTTCAAACATCCTTTTCAATCTTTGTGACTCCTATAGGATTCAAACCTATA
>JALFJC010000149.1:0-12360 GCA_022775595.1 Bacteroidales bacterium
AGTGTGGCGGGCTGTAAGCCCAATTGCTGCACTCAGCCCAGGGCAGCGCCCTGGGGGAACGATGTTGCATTGATTAAAGTGTCGCGCTCTGTAAGAGCAACCTGCTTTATGAGGGGCAACGCCCCGTGTGGCGTTAAGGGCATAATGGGTTACGCGCTTTCGGCGCGTGGCATTTTTGCGCCGGCGCAAAAATGCCGAATGTATCAATCGCGGTCAACGTTCCTCCAGGGCGCTGCCCTGGGCTATGGGCAACATTTGGGCTTACAGCCCGCCCCAATCATTTACCGGGCGTTTGTGCAATTGGTTCATTTACATGCACTTTTTCTTGACCTTTTCGACTGCGCTCGGCATAGCCCGAACAAGTTCGGCTCTGCACTCGCTTGCACAAACGTTCGCATATTCCTTAGGTTGCGAGCCGAAAAACCTCTGAGACCAGGCAGTTCCTTTCTTAACAGTTCAGTAAAAAAGTGCTTTTGCTCCAATCTTGGAACAAAGACAAACATATTTTGCAAATAGACTAATGTCGTATTATAGCTGTGCGTTGCAACTTAGTTGTTTAGGGCAATTGTGCAAATGTAAAGAGCAGGGCTAAACGCCTTGCTCTTTTTTGATACTGCCGAAAAAATATCACGGACATACAAGCGGCGGCACGCCTTTTGCAACAAGTTTAATGCGCACAGAAGTTAAAAAATCCCCCGCCAAAGGCAGAAAATGCCAAAAAAGCAAGGTTTTATTTTGCCTTTCCCTGCGCTTAAAGTAACTTTGCCGATTGAAAACTGATAATCTGCTTTTGCCCTCACACATTATTAATATATATAGCCCTATCTTGCACAGATTTTTCACCCTTATACTTTTGTTTCTCTTATCGTTCGCCGGCGTTGCCGCCCAAGGCGAGGGATTGTCTGTGCCCGATGGCGATGAGCTGGAAGTAAGCCTGCTCACCTGCACGCCGGGTAAGAAAATCTACGAGCTGTACGGCCACACCGCCGTGCGCGTCAAGGACTTACGCAACGGCGAGGACTGGGTGTTCAATTACGGCATGTTCAGTTTCAAGCAGCCCAATTTCGTGGCGCGCTTCGTTGCTGGCAAGACCGACTACCAGCTCGGCGTGGAAACGATGGAGCATTTCCTCGCCGTGTACCGGCGCGACGGGCGCGGCGTGGACGAACAGGTGCTGCTCCTCACGGACGGCGAGAAGGAACGCATATTCAAGACGCTGCTCACAGAGTCGCTGCCCGAAAACGCTACGTATCGCTACAACTTTCTCTACAACAACTGCACCACTCGTGCCATCGATCTGATTGACATCGCCGCCGGCGGACAAATAGAATGGCCGGAAGCGGCAACCGACAGCAAGGGACGCGCCAAGTCGCTGCGCGACATCATTCACGAGTTTTCAGCCGCCTCGCCTTGGGACCGTTTCGGCCAGGACTTGGTGCTGGGCTGCGAGATTGACGCGCCTGCCACGCGCCGGCATCAGTCGTTCTCGCCCATCTATGCCGAAAACTTCTTGGCCGCCGCCCGCCGCCGCTTGCCCGACGGCACGGTGCAGCCGCTCGCTTTCGCCCCCCGCCGCATTCTCCCTGCCACCGAGGCAGCCGCAGCCCCCTGCCCTGCCGCCGCGCCGGGCGTGGCAATGGCGCTGGTGCTGCTCTTCACCCTCGGCCTCATCGCTTGGGAACGCCGCACGGGCAAGACCGCCCTGTGGTGGGACGGCCTGTTGCTGGCGGCTCAGGGGCTGATGGGGCTTGTGGTTAGTTTCCTGTTCTTCTTCTCGGAACACCCCGCCGTGGGCAGCAACTGGCTCGTGGCCGCGCTCAACCCGCTGCCGCTCGCGCTGCTCTTTTGGTACGTGCGCCACGCACGCCGCCGCCAATTCGACGCCCTCTGCTGGTACACAATAATAATATGGCCGGTCCTCGGCATGGCCGCGTTGGCACAAGTACAGGCTTTCCCTTACGAAATCTGGCTGTTCGGCGGCGCGCTATGGCTCTTGGCGGCTCACCGCATGCAAAGGGCGGCAGTAGGGGCGTTTAATAAAACGCCCGCCGTACGTGCCGAATGGTAAAAAATGAAAGCCCGCCATTTTCCGGGCGTTTTGCAAAACGCCCCTACTCGTGAGACCGTCTACTAAATAAAAATATATTCAACCCCGATATGCCGAAACACCGCACCCAACTCATCGTTTCGTTGCTCGCAGTGATGACTGCGCTCTCCGCCGTGGAAGCCAATGCCGCTGCGGCGGGCGGGGGCGTGCCGCGTGTGGTGGTGACGATTCTCATCGACCAGTTGCGCTCGGACTACCTCAAAGCCTTCCAGCCGCTCTACGGCGAGGACGGTTTTGCCAAACTGCTCAACGAAGGGCGCGTGTACGCCAATGCGGAATACCCGCACACCCGCCCCGACCTCGCTTCGTCGGCCGCCACCGTAGCTACGGGCACCACGCCGTCTAACCACGCAATCATCGGGCGCAAGTGGATAGACCGCGCCACGCTGCGGCCTGCGTTCAGTGTGGACGACCCAGATTATGCGGGACTGATGACCGACGAAAAGATTTCGCCGCGCCACCTCGCCGTGTCTACTTTCGGCGACGAACTTAAAATAGCCACGGAGGGCAAAGCCCTCGTATATTCCATAGCCCCTTGCCGCGAAAGCGCCGTGATGCAGGGCGGACACGCGGCAGATGCCGTGGTCTGGATAGACGATGCCACGGGTCGCTGGTGCAGCAGCACATACTATTCGCCCTCCCTGCCCTCGTGGGTGTCGGTGCTCAATGCCGGCACCACGCTCGCCGAGCGACTGAACGCTGAAACGTGGCAGCCCTCGTCGGACCTCGTGGGCAATTTCAGCTACTTCCTCTCGGGCGGCATGAAGCAGCCTTTCAAGCACAGCTTTAAGAAAGGCGCGGGCCGCTTCGCCTCGTTCAAAACGTCGGGGCTGGTGAACGAAGAGATTGCCGCCGCTGCGGAGCAATGCCTTGGCGGCACGATGCTCGGCGCCGACGGCGTGACCGACCTGCTGAACGTGACGTTCTACGCCGGCAACTTCGAGCACAAGCCCGTGAGCGAGGTGTCGATGGAGGTGCAAGACACTTACGTGCGCCTCGACCGCACCCTCGCCCGCCTCATCAAGGCGATAGACGCGAAAGTGGGGCGCGACAACGCCCTCTACGTGCTGACGTCGACGGGCTACGTGGACGAAGAGCCCATCAATCCCGGCAAATACCGCATACCCACGGGCACGTTCGACATGCAACGCGCCGCCGCACTGCTCAATATGTATCTCGTGGCGGTTTACGGGCAGGGCAACTTCGTGGAAGCCTGCCTCGGCACGCAAATCTACTTGAACCATAAGCTTGTAGAGGACAAGCAAATCAACTTTACGGAACTATTGGAGCGCACGCAGGACTTCCTGCTGCAACTCTCGGGCGTGAAGGACGTGTACACGGCGCAACGCCTGCTGCAAGGCGCATGGACGCCGGGCATCAGCCGCATACGCGGCGGCTACAACGCCAAGTTCTCGGGCGACGTGCTGATTGAGGTGTCGCCGGGCTGGCGATACGTGAACGCCGAAACGAAAGAGGACATGCCCGTGCGCGAATCGTATATTCCCTTCCCCATTGTCTTCTTAGGCGCGGGCGTGAAAGGCGAGCAAATCGAAACGCCCGTCACAACCGACCGCATCGCGCCCACCCTCTCGCGCTCGGTGCGCATCAGGGCACCCAATGCCTGCGCCGCAGTGCCCTTATTCTGAAAAGCCAGACAAAGGTTCATATTTCAGATAAAAACCATAAAAACCGCTTGTTCTGTGTGAGCCTGCGGCTTGCCTTATCTGATAAATCCCGAGCCTAAAAGTCTTCCGACTTTCGTCTCGCGCTTTATCCGCTAAGGCAGCGGTCGGTGCCCGCCCGCCCCACACAGAACAAGGGAAAAACAAGGAAAAACCCATTTTCAATGAATGACAAATCAAGGTCTCACGGTTTTTAATGGTTTTTTCCTTGCGGCGTTTGAAGCGGGCGGGAACCGACCGCAGCCGCAGGGATTAAGGACGAGCATAAGCCGAAAGGCTTAAATGCTCGGCGTTAAGACCGGCGGCGTGCCCTTGGGCTTCAAACGAAGCAAGATGTTTTTCATGGTTTTTATCCAAAACTTTTTGAAAAATCAGATCAACACTCATCCACTTTATTTTCTATAACAATCTCATAACCCCTCCGAAAACAACACATTATGGATATAAATAAATTTCTCAGCCGACTCTTCGGCAACAAGTCCACGCGCGACATGAAACTCATACAGCCGTGGGTAAACAAGGTGAAAGAGGCCTCCGAAAGCATCAGCCAACTCTCAAACGATGCGCTGCGTGCCAAGACGAAAGAACTGCAAAAGACCATACAGTCGTCTGCCGACGACATCAAGGAAAAGATTGCAGCACTCAACGCCAAGATTGAGGACACGCCGATCGAAGACCGCGAAGTCATCTTCAACCAAATAGACAAACTCGAAAAGGAAGTGCTCGAACGCTTCGAGGAAGCCCTCAACGCCGCACTGCCCGATGCCTTCGCCATTGTGAAGGAAACGGCACGCCGCTTCGCGCAAAACGAGGAAATCACCGTGACCGCCACCGACTTTGACCGCGAACTCGCCGCCACGAAGGACTTTGTGCGCATCGAGGGCGACAACGCCATCTACCAAAACCACTGGATTGCCGGCGGCAACGACACAAAGTGGGACATGGTGCACTACGACGTGCAGCTCTTCGGCGGCGTGGTGCTGCATCAGGGCAAAATAGCCGAAATGGCAACGGGTGAAGGTAAGACCCTCGTGGCCACCCTCCCCGTGTTCCTCAACGCCCTCACGGGCAACGGCGTGCACGTGGTGACGGTGAACGACTACCTCGCCAAGCGCGACAGCGAATGGATGGGGCCGCTCTATATGTTCCACGGCCTGTCGGTGGACTGCATCGACAAGCATCAACCTAACTCCGAAGCACGCCGCCGCGCCTATCAGGCCGACATCACCTTCGGCACGAACAACGAGTTCGGCTTCGACTACCTGCGCGACAACATGGCGATGAAGCCCTCCGACCTCGTGCAGCGCAAGCACAACTACGCCATCGTCGACGAGGTGGACTCCGTGCTGATTGACGATGCGCGCACGCCGCTCATCATCTCCGGCCCCGTGCCCAAGGGCGACGACCAGCTCTTCGAGCAGTACCAGCCCCTCGTGGAACGCCTCGTGGAGGTGCAGCGCAAGCTCGCCACGCAGTATCTCGCCGAAGCCAAGCAGCTCATCAACTCCGGCGACAAGGACAGTCAGGAAAAAGGCTTCTTGCAGCTCTTCCGCTCCCACAAGGCATTGCCCAAGAACAACCCGCTCATCAAGTTCCTCTCCGAGACGGGCATCAAGGCCGGCATGCTCAAGACGGAGGAAATATACATGGAGAACAACAACCGCCGTATGCCCGAAGCGGTAGAGCCGCTCTATTTCGTGGTAGACGAGAAACTGCACTCCGTAGACCTCACCGACAAGGGCAACAAATGGCTGGCCGACCAAGTGAAAGACGACCAGCTCTTCGTGCTGCCCGACATCACCACCGAACTCTCCATGCTTGAGCGCAACGGCTCTATTTCCGACGAGGAACGCCTGGCCAAGAAAGACGAACTCCTCGCCGACTACGCCGTGAAGAGCGAGCGCGTGCATACTATCCTGCAACTGCTCAAAGCCTACACCATGTTCCGCATCAACGAGGAATATGTCGTGATGGACGGGCAGGTGAAGATTGTGGACGAGCAGACAGGCCGCATTATGGAAGGCCGCCGCTGGAGCGACGGACTGCACCAGGCCGTGGAGGCTAAGGAACACGTCAAGGTGGAAGCCGCCACGCAGACCTTCGCCACCATTACGCTGCAAAACTACTTCCGCATGTACCACAAGCTCTCGGGCATGACGGGTACGGCCATCACGGAAGCCGGCGAATTTTGGAACATCTACAAGCTCGACGTTGTGGAAATCCCCACCAACCGCCCCGTGCTGCGCAACGATATGAACGACCGCGTCTACAAGACAAAGCGCGAGAAGTACGCCGCAGTTATCGCCGAGATCGAGAAGATGCGCCAGGCAGGCCGCCCCGTACTTGTGGGTACGACGAGCGTGGACGTGAGCGAACTGCTGAGCCGTATGCTCGACCTGCGCAAGATTCCCCACCAGGTGCTCAACGCCAAGCTGCACCAGAAGGAGGCAGACATCGTGGCGCTCGCCGGACAAAGCACCAACGGCCTCGGCGCCGTGACCATCGCCACCAATATGGCGGGCCGCGGTACGGATATTAAATTGTCGGCAGAGGTGAAAGCCGCAGGCGGTCTTGCCATCATCGGCACGGAACGCCACGAAAGCCGCCGCGTGGACCGTCAGCTGCGCGGCCGCGCCGGCCGCCAGGGCGACCCGGGCTCTTCGGTATTCTTCGTATCCTTGGAAGACAACCTCATGCGCCTCTTCGCCAGCGAGCGCATCGCCCGCGTAATGGACAAGCTCGGCTTTAAGGAAGGCGAGATGATCGAGGCAAAGATGATTAACAACTCCATAGAGCGCGCCCAGAAGAAGGTGGAAGAAAACAACTTCGGCATACGTAAGCGCCTGCTCGAATACGACGACGTGATGAACAAGCAGCGCACCGTGATTTACGAGAAGCGCCGCCACGCCCTCATGGGACAGCGCATCGGCATGGACATTGCCAACATGGTGTGGGACCGCGTCATCAATATCATTGAGAACTGCCCCGACTACGAAGAGTGCGGCAAGCAGTTTATCGAGATTTTCGCCATGGAAGTGCCGTTCACGGAACGCGAATACGACAACACGAAGCGCGAAGACCTCTACGAAATGGCGTTCCAGGCCGCTATGGGCAACTTCAAGCGCAAGACCGACCGCCTTGCCGAAGTGGCACGCCCCGTCATTGCACAAGTGTATGAGAACCAGGGACAAATGTACGAGAACATATTGGTTCCCATCTCGGACGGCAAGTTTGTTTATAGCATTCAGTCGAACCTCAAAGAGGCTTACGAGAACGACTGCCGCAACATTGTGCGCGATTTCGAGAAGACCATTCTCCTGCGCCACATCGACGAGGCATGGAAGGAAAACCTGCGCGAGCTCGACGACTTGAAGAAGTCTGTGCAAAACGCCAGCTACGAACAGAAAGACCCCCTGCTCGTGTTCAAACTCGAAAGCGTGCAACTCTTCGACAAGATGGTGAACCGCATCAACAATGCCACCGTGAGCAGCCTGATGCGCGCACAAATCCCCGTGCAGGCTCCCGAAGAGGTGCGCGAAGCCGCTCCCGAGCAGCCCACGAAGCAGCCTAAGTACACCGAGAGCCACGAAACGGTGGAGGAGCAAGCCTCTCGCGAAGCCGCCGGTCGCGACACGCGCGAACGCCAGCAACAGCCCATCGTGAAGGAAAAACTCCCGGGTCGCAACGACCCCTGCCCCTGCGGCAGCGGCAAGAAGTTTAAGAACTGCCACGGCAGAGGCCTCTAACTCTCGGAGCCTACAAGGAGCATACAATATTATATATATACCAAAAGCGGCGTGCCTGCCGGTGCGCCGCTTTTCTTTTCTAATAATCATTATTATGAATATCCTCAGAAAAAGCATCATTGCCCTCTTCGCCCTGACGGCCTTCGGCACAACAGCAGCACAAGCCAGCGGCACGGACGACGAAAGCACGAAGAAAATCAAGCTTGAAAAGGCATACCGCTTCCGCGTCACCCTTGCCGACAAGAAGCAAAACCCCTATTCCATAAAGCAGCCCGAAAAGTTCCTTTCGGCAAAAGCCTTGGCGCGGCGCGCTAAATACAAGATTGCCGTGGATAACTACGACCTGCCCATTACGCCCAAGTACATCGACGCACTGAAAAACGCCGGGGCAAAAATCCACAACATGTCGAAATGGAACAACACGGTGGTCGTGGAAACGCCCGACAGCCTGCTGTGCGACAAAATCAAGCAACTGCCCTTCGTGAGCAACGTGCGCCACGTGTGGACAGCCCCCGACAGCGTGGACGCGCCCAACTTTGCCAATCGGCAGAAGGAAGTGACCAACCGCCCCGACACCTTAGAGCAACTCTACGGCAAAGGCTTTGAGCAAATCAGCCAGCTCAACGCCCTGCGCCTCCACGAAGCCGGCTTCACGGGCAAAGGCGTGACGATTGCCGTGCTCGACGGCGGTTTCCACAATGCCGACTGCATCACGGCGTGGCGCAAGGAGCAAATCCTCGGCACGCGCAACTTCGTGCGCCCCGAGCGCAGCGTCTACGACGAACTCTCGCACGGCATGATGGTGCTCTCGTGCATCGCCTCCCGCGTGCCCCACTCGCTCATCGGCACTGCCCCCGACGCGTCGTTCTACCTCATCGTGTGCGAAGACGGCGAGAGCGAGCAACTCGTGGAGGAAGACAACTGGTGCGCCGCAATAGAATATGCCGACAGCCTCGGCGCAGACATTGCCACGAGCTCGCTGGGCTATACGGGCTTTGACCACGAATGGATGGACTTCCCCTATCACGCCTTAGACGGGCAAACGGAACTTTGCAGCCGCTCCGCCTCCCTGGCGGCGAGCCGGGGCATACTGGTGCTCAACAGCGCAGGCAACAGCGGCATGGGACAATGGAAGAAAATCGGCGTGCCTGCCGATGCTAAGGATATCCTCGCCGTCGGCGCGGTGACCGAAACGGGCGAAAACACGTTCTTCTCATCTATCGGCAACTCTGCCGACGGGCGCATCAAGCCTGATGTAATGGCGCGCGGCGGCTACTCGGCAGTGCTCGACACAAACGGCGAGAACGCCGAGGCCAACGGCACGTCCTTCTCCTGCCCCATCCTTTGCGGCGTGACCGCCTGCCTCCTGCAGGCTTCGCCCAAAAGCACGCCCGTGCAAATCATCCGAGCCCTGCAATCTTCGGGCCACAACGCCGCCCACCCCGATAACATCTTCGGCTACGGCATTCCCGATGCGTGGAAAGCCTACGAAAGTATGAAGCATTGATATTGAAATGTACCGCAACGCATTTCCTTCATTCCTCGACAGCGCGGACGAAACGCGCCCGCTGCGCCTTAGCGAACTGAACAATCTGGTGCGCGGCGTTTTGGAACAAACGCTCGGCGAGGCCTTCTGGATTGTGGCGGAAGTGAGCGAAATGCGCGTTGCCGCCAATGGGCACTGTTATCTCGAACTTGTAGAGAAAGATGCAGCCGGCATCAAGTTTATCGCCAAGGCAAGGGCCAATATCTGGCGCAGCACCTACGATCTGCTCGGCCCGTGGTTTGAGCAAGCAACGGGACAGAGGCTGCAAGCGGGTCTGAAAGTGCTCGTAAGGGCCACGGCAACCTTCCATGAGGTGTACGGCTTTTCACTGAACGTCATCGACATCGACCCTAATTATACCCTTGGCGACATGGAGCGGCGGCGGCGCGAAATCCTAGCGCAACTGCGCGAAGACGGCGTGCTCACGCTCAATAAGGAGCTCGAACTGCCGAGGCTCACGAAGCGCATCGCCGTGATTTCCGCAGCCACGGCAGCCGGTTACGGCGACTTCTGCCGACAACTCGAACAATCCGGTTTTCACTTCGCCACCAAACTCTTCCCTGCCGCCATGCAGGGCGAAAAGGTGGAGGAAAGCGTCGTCAAGGCCCTTGATGCCGTGGCAAACGAACTGGAAGACTGGGACGCTGTGGTTATCATACGCGGCGGCGGCGCGGTGAGCGAACTAAGCTGTTTCGACTCCTATCTGCTGGCTGCCAGCGTGGCGCAATTTCCCCTCCCCGTGCTTACGGGCATCGGCCACGAGCGCGACGACACGGTGACCGACTGCGTGGCGCACAGCAAGTTCAAAACGCCTACGGCGGTAGCCGCCTTTCTCATCGAGCGGCGCAAAGAGGAGTGGGGCTTATATTCCGAACTCTCCGAACGCTTGCAAGCAGCCATAGGCCAGGCAATCACAGTTCGCAAAGCGCGTCTCAATGCCATCGCCGCCCGCCTGCATCTCATCGCCGTGCGTTATGCCTCGAAGCGAGGCGAACACATCGCCAATCTCGAAGCACGCGCCGAACTGCTGGCACTGCAAAAGGTGAAAACCGAGCGTAGCCGCTTGCTCCCCCTGCAAGGCCGCCTTGCGCCGGCGGCAAACGCCCTGATCTCCAACAAGAAAGAAGCCCTAAAACTTGCCGACCGCGCCATAGCCCTTGCCTCGCCCGAGCGCATTCTTAAAATGGGCTTCTCCATCACCACCTCAGGCGGCCGCATCGTGCGCGACGCGGCAACGCTCAAAGCAGGCGACCGGCTCGCCACGCAGTTTGCCGACGACACAATCGAAAGCATCGTTACATCTCCAACTGATTAACCATGAAAAAAGAAAAACTCACATACGAAGAGGCCATGCAGCGGCTCGAAACCATCGTGGAAAGCCTCGAGCAGGACAAGCTCCGCCTCGAAGACTTGGGCAAAAGCCTCGCAGAGGCCAAAAACCTCGCGCAGATTTGCAAGGAAAAGTTAGCCCTTGCCGAACACGACATCAAAAAGATTTTGGAAGAAGATGAGCAAGAATAAACTCTCAAAATTCGCCGACATGGCCACCTATCCCCACGTCTTCGAACCTACGTTCGGCGACGCACCGTTCGAGATGCGCGGGCGTTGGGGCAGCGATTTTTTCCATAACGACAACCCCATTGTCCTCGAACTGGGCTGCGGTCGCGGCGAGTACACCGTGGGACTTGCTAAGCTCTTTCCCGAAAAGAACTTCATCGGCGTGGACATCAAGGGCGCACGCATGTGGACCGGCGCCACGCAGTCGCTCCGCGAGGGCATGGCCAACGTGGCATTCCTGCGCACGCAAATCGAGTTTATCGAAAAATACTTCGCGCCGGGCGAAGTGGCTGAAATCTGGCTCACCTTCTCCGACCCGCAAATGAAAAAGGTTACCAAACGCCTCACCTCCACCTATTTCCTCGCCCGTTACCGCAACATCCTCATCGACGGCGGCATCATTCACCTCAAGACCGACTCCAACTTCCTCTTCACCTACACCACATACGTCGTAGAGCACAACGCCCTGCCCCTGCTCTTCCGCACGGAGGACCTCTACCACACGCTCGCGGCAGAAGAAGACGCCGACACGCGCACCATCCTCGGCATACGCACCTACTACGAAAGCCAATGGATAGAGCGCGGGCTGAACATACGCTACATGAAGTTCCGCCTGCCCCTCGCCGGCGACCTGCAAGAGCCCGACATCGAAATTCCCCTCGACGATTACCGCAGCTACCACCGCACCAAACGCTCATCGCTCGAAACGGCCAAATAAGCCCCTCTCTGCTAAGAAAATGCACGAAACCTATTGTTTTATTGAAAAATAAGGCGTAACTTTGCACGCCGTAAGCGGAAGAACCAAGACGGTGCGCCGGCAACCACCCCAAGATTACGCAACAACAACCGCCGCCGCGCCGCGAAAGGTATCGACCCGCCTACACACAAAAGAAACATCTTTATAAAAAGAAAACAAGCGAAAGCAATGTCAAAGATTTGTCAGATTACCGGAAAAAAAGCCATGGTAGGCAACAACGTTTCGCACTCGAAGCGCCGCACAAAGCGCACGTTTGACGTAAACTTGTTCTCTAAGAAGTTTTACTACGTTGAGCAGGACTGCTGGATTACCCTCAAAGTAAGCGCCGCCGGTCTTCGCCTCATCAACAAAGTAGGCCTCGACGCCGCACTCACGCAGGCAGTTGCCAAAGGCTACTGCGACTGGAAAGACATTAAAGTCCTTTACTAAGTAAAACTTAAAACGAACTACACAATATTTATATATTATGGCTGGTAAGAAAGCAAAAGGCAATCGAGTACAGGTAATTCTCGAATGCACCGAAATGAAAGAAAGCGGGCTTCCCGGAACGTCACGTTATATCACCACGAAGAACCGCAAGAACACGCCTGAGCGTTTGGAACTCAAGAAGTACAACCCCATCCTCAAGCGCATGACCATTCACAAGGAAATCAAATAACCCCCGAGTAAGACTAAGAAGATATGGCAAAGAAAACTGTCGCAACGCTCCAGGAAGGTAAGACCGACGGACGTTCATATACGAAGGTTATCAAAATGGTGAAGAGCCCCAAGACCGGCGCTTACACCTTTGATGAGCAGATGGTTCGCAACGAAGACGTAAAAGACTTCTTCAAGAACTAATCGCCTACCCGCTCTATACACAACAACAAGGGGCTGTGTCAAAATTGGCGCAGCCTCTTTGTTTTGTAATATATTGAAAACCATAAAACAAAGCCCTGACTTTCACAAGCCGGGGCTTTGTCATG
>JALFJC010000168.1:0-3593 GCA_022775595.1 Bacteroidales bacterium
TGAGGTAGAGGTAGTTGGTCTGTGCGGGATATTCTGCGGCGAGCGTGTCGATCTGCTTCACGCAGGGCACGATGCCGAACTCCTTGCGGAGGTTGCGCACGGTCATGATGGCCTGTTCCATGCTCTGCGTCTTTTCCAGTCCCACGGCGCGGGCAATCTGGAAGTCGGTGAAGCCTTGTCGCTTGGCGCGGCGCAGGAGGTCTTGGCTCAGCGAGGCAAGGTCGGGGCAGGCGTGCAGTTCGCGGTCGGTGAGGTGAATGTTGTGGAGCTTTTGCAGGAACCACTTGTCAATCTTCGTAAGTTCGTGGATTTGGTCGATGGTATAGCCTTGCAGCAATGCCTTTTCAATCACGAAGATGCGCTTGTCGGTCGGCTCGCGCAGGGCGGCGTCTACGTTTTCAATCTTCAATTCTTTATTGTCTACGAAGCCGTGCATGCCTTGTCCTATCATGCGCAGGCCCTTCTGTATGACCTCCTCGAAGGTGCGCCCGATGGCCATCACCTCGCCTACGGATTTCATCGACGAGCCCAGTTCGCGGTCAACGCCGCGAAACTTTCCGAGGTCCCAGCGCGGTATTTTGCACACTACGTAGTCCAATGCCGGTTCGAAGAAAGCCGTGGTGGTCTTAGTCACGGAGTTTTTCAGGTCGAAGAGCCCGTAGCCCAGTCCGAGCTTTGCCGCAACGAGTGCGAGCGGATAGCCAGTGGCTTTCGAGGCGAGGGCGGAGGAGCGCGAGAGGCGTGCGTTCACCTCAATCACGCGATAGTCTTCCGACTCGGGGTCGAGGGCATACTGCACGTTACATTCGCCCACGATGCCGATGTGGCGCACGATGCGAATGGCCAGCTCGCGGAGCTTGTGGTACTCGTTGTTGGTGAGCGTCTGCGAGGGGGCTATCACGATGCTCTCGCCCGTGTGAATGCCGAGCGGGTCGAAATTTTCCATGTTGCACACCGTGATGCAGTTGTCGAAGCGGTCGCGCACCACTTCGTATTCTATTTCTTTCCAGCCTTTCAGGCTCTTCTCC
The DNA here is from genome assembly GCA_022775595.1 of Bacteroidales bacterium. Taxonomy (GTDB): domain Bacteria; phylum Bacteroidota; class Bacteroidia; order Bacteroidales; family Bacteroidaceae; genus Alloprevotella. The sequence goes on from JALFJC010000168.1 coordinate 1,029, forward strand.
ACGAGCACCTGCGGGGAGAAGGAGAATGCCTTTTCAGCCAGTTTGTTCAGTTGCTCTTCATTGTCGCAGAAGCCCGAGCCGAGGCCCCCGAGGGCGTAGGCGGCGCGCAGTATCACGGGGTAGCCCAACGCCTTGGCTGCGGCGCGTGCCTGCTCGATGCTTTCGCAGGCCTCGCTCTGTATGGTCTTGACGTTGATTTCGCTCAGCTTGTTTACAAAGAGCTCGCGGTCTTCGGTGTCGATAATGGCCTGAACGGGCGTTCCGAGCACCTGCACGCCGTATTTTTCAAGAATGCCTTTTCGGAAAAGCTCTACGCCGCAGTTGAGTGCGGTTTGTCCGCCGAACGCCAGCATGATGCCTTGCGGTTGCTCTTTTTTGATGACTTCTTCCACGAAGAAAGGCGTGACGGGAAGGAAATAGATATGGTCGGCCACGCCTTCCGACGTTTGTACCGTGGCGAGGTTGGGATTGATGAGCACCGTCTCGATGCCTTCTTCGCGCAGCGCATTGAGCGCCTGCGAGCCAGAGTAGTCAAATTCGCCGGCCTCGCCGATTTTCAATGCGCCGGAACCGAGGAGCAAAACTTTCTTTATGGTCTTTTCCATAGTGGTTATTTAGTTACGAGTAGACGAGATTTGAGGTTTTATATTGACGACAACAGGGACAACTTTAGACAACTTGTTATCTGCATTGCTGTTTTTATTATGACGACAACAGAGACAACTTTCGACAACTTTTAGTTGTCTTTTCAGCATGCGAGGCGGGCGTATAAAATACGCCCTGTTGTCTTTGTTGTCGTCATATTAAGTGATGTGTTTTCAGAGTTTAAGAGTTGTCTCTTGTTGTCTATGTTGTCGTTTCAACATGTCTCGTTCACTTGTTTACTCTGTTTTACTTACAAAATCTTTATAAAGTCATCGAAGAGGAAATCCGTGTCGAGCGGTCCGCTGCAAGCCTCGGGGTGGAACTGGGCTGAGAACCACGGGTTGCTGTTGTGGCGGATGCCTTCGTTTGAGCCGTCGTTCATATTTATAAATAATGGTGTCCAGTCCTTGGGCAGCGTGGCGGAGTCGACGGCATAGCCGTGGTTTTGGCTCGTGACGTAGCACTTGTTCGTGCCGCAGAGCTGCACGGGCTGGTTGTGCGAGCGGTGGCCGTATTTGAGTTTATAGATAGATGCGCCGGCAGCTTTCGAAAGCAGTTGGTTGCCCATGCAGATACCCATGCAGGGGCGCACGTTCGGGTTGGCGAGGAACTGGCGAATGTGCTCCACGGTCTTGGCTGCGGTGTTCGGGTCGCCGGGGCCGTTGGCGAGGAACAGGCCGTCAAACTCCAATTCATTGAAATTGTAGTCCCAAGGCACGCGCACCACTTCCACGCCGCGGCGCAGCAGGCAGCGGATAATGTTGTTCTTCACGCCGCAGTCCACCAGTACTACGCGGCGGCCAGCGCCCTTGCGGTAAGTGATGATTTCCTTGCACGAAACTTTTTCCACATAGTTCACCCCTTCGTATTCCGCCGTAGGCACATTGTCGGGCTCGTCGTCGAACACGATTTTGCCCATCATCACGCCGTGCTCGCGCAGCAGTTTGGTGAGTTCTCGCGTGTCGATGCCCGTGATGCCTGGCACGTGCTCGCGCTTGAGCCAGTCGGCGAGGCTTTCGCAGGCATTCCAGTGGCTGTATTCCGTGCTGTAATCGCTTACGATAATGGCCGAGGCGTGTATGCGGTCGCTCTCCATAAAGTTGGCAAGACCGTCGGCATCGTTGGTAAAGGGCGGCACGCCGTAGTTGCCCACAAGGGGATAGGTGAGCGTCATCAACTGCCCGGCATACGACGGGTCGGTGAGGCTTTCGGGGTAGCCGCTCATGGCGGTGTTGAACACTACTTCGCCTGCCACGGGGCTTTCATATCCGAAAGACTGTCCGTGAAACCGCGTGCCGTCGTCAAGGATTAAGGTTACGTTTCTCATATTTAGGGGTGGTATTTTATTTTGTAGATTCCGCGTTTTCGTAATAATGTATAAAGGCCTGGTTGATGCGCATATTTCCGCCGGGGGTGGGGTAGTGCCCGCTGAAATACCAGTCGCCGGGCGACGTGGGGCAGGCGTTGTGCAAGCCTTCGAGCGTTTGGTAAACGAGGTGGATTTCCGTCGTCACGCCGTCGGGGCGGAGCATCTCCACCATCTTGTTTGAAATCTCATCGGCCGTGAACTGCTCGTAAAGGTCGCGCACGTGGTTCACAATCTGCTCCTTAGGCAGATGTTCCTGCTCTTTGCAGCGGCGATAGATGTCGTCGAGCAACGGTGCGAGCCCGCGCTCGTGGGCCAAAGCCACGGCGGCGCGGAAAGCGATGAACTCGTCCATCATTGCCATGTCGATGCCGTAGTAGTCGGGATAGCGCACCTGCGGCGAGGAGCTCACTACCACGATGCGCTTCGGGTGCAGGCGGTTGAGAATGCGAATGATGCTCTCGCGCAGCGTAGTGCCGCGCACGATGCTATCGTCGATTACCACGAGGTTGTCAATGCCCGGCCGGATGCTGCCGTAAGTGATGTCGTACACG
>JALFJC010000097.1:0-18147 GCA_022775595.1 Bacteroidales bacterium
CGCCAGGCGCACCGCCGGGTATCTAAGTCTGGATCGGATAAGCGCTGAAAGCATCTAAGTGCGAAGCCGGCCTCAAGATGAGATTTCCTTATGAGGGTCGTCAAAGACGATGACGTAGATAGGAGGCAGGTGTAAAGACGGCGACGTCAAAGCCGAGCCTTACTAATAGCCCGAAACTTGCGCGCCTGAAAGGGGGGCGCGTGCTGGAAGTGCGTTGCTTGTTGGAAGCGCGAGAGGAAAGTCCGGAGTATCCGGAAAAGAGCTGTGCAGATATGTCAAAATCATTATGGCGGTTATAGCGCCGGGGTTCCACCTCTTCCCATTCCGAACAGAGAAGTTAAGCCCGTCCGCGCCGATGGTACTGCAGACCCGCGGGAGAGTAGGTCGCCGCCAGCTTTTAAACAAAAATCGTAAAACGATGCCGCGCGCCGAAGAGATATAAATCTTCGGCGCGCGGTTTTTTGCATCTCCATTTATTTGGCTTTTCCCAAAAAGAATTGTCAATATTTCTTTAACTCCCTACTTTGCCGTATCTTTGCATAATATAGGCTTCGGCTCGGCATAAGACTTTAAGCAAGCTTAGTCTTCTGCGCTCACCTTGCACTATCTTTGCATAATATAGGCTTCGGCTAGGCATAAGACTTTAAGCAAGCTTAGTCTTCTGCGCTCACCTTGCACTATCTTTGTAATTTGATTTATCATATAAGAAAAGTAGCTTTTGGCATACCATTAGGAAATGGAACAAGAGAATAGTTTTAGATATCTTTCCAAGATAAATTCTCCAAAGGATTTAAAGAGGTTGGCTGTAACGGAGTTGCCCGCTGTTTGCGATGAATTGCGGCGCGACATTATTAAGGAACTGGCCAACAATCCCGGGCATTTTGCGTCAAGTCTCGGCACGGTGGAACTCACCGTGGCACTCCATTATGTTTTTGATACTCCTGATGACCGCATCGTTTGGGACGTGGGGCATCAGGCCTATGGCCATAAGATTTTGACGGGACGGCGCGATGCCTTTTCCACGAACCGCAAGTTCCACGGCCTTTGCCCCTTCCCCACACCCAAAGAGAGCGAATACGACACCTTTGCCTGCGGTCACGCCTCTAATTCCATTTCAGCGGCGCTTGGCATGGCGTTGGTGGCTCTTAAAGAAGGGTCGCAGCGTAAGGTGGTGGCCGTAATCGGCGACGGCGCGATGAGTGGCGGGCTGGCGTTCGAGGGGCTGAACAATGCCTCTGAAATTCCTAACAATCTGCTGATTATCCTCAACGACAACAATATGAGCATCGACCGCCCCGTTGGCGGTATGAACGACTATCTGATGCATCTGCACACGAGCGGCGCGTACAATAGGTTCCGCTTTGCCGTTTCGCGCAAGTTGTCCGATTGGGGACTGCTCAACGAGAGCCGCCGGCGCTCCATTCTCCGCTTCAACAATTCCCTCAAATCCCTTTTGACCAATCAGCAAAATATCTTTGAGGGTATGAATATCCGCTATTTCGGTCCTGCCAACGGGCACGACGTGATAGAACTGGTGCGCGTGCTCCGCGAAATTAAGGAGATGAAAGGCCCTAAGATTTTGCATCTGCATACCGTGAAAGGCAAGGGCTTCAAACCGGCCGAGGAAGAAGCCACTATTTGGCATGCGCCCGGCAAGTTCGACAAAGAGAGCGGACTTCGTGCGGCAGAACATACCAAACCCAAGGTGCGCTTCCAAGATGTTTTCGGTGAAACACTGCTGGAACTTTGCCGCCAGAACAGTAAGATTATCGGCGTTACGCCGGCCATGCCCACGGGTTGCTCCATGAATATTTTGATGCGCGAGATGCCCGACCGTGCTTTCGACGTTGGCATTGCCGAGGGTCATGCCGTTACCTTCTCCGCCGGTATGGCAAAGGAGGGGGCCATTCCTTTCTGTAACATATATTCTGCCTTTGCGCAGCGTGCTTACGACAATGTGATCCACGATGCCGCCTTGCTCGATTTGCCAGTTGTGCTGTGCCTCGACCGTGCCGGTTTGGTCGGCGAGGACGGACCTACGCATCACGGCGCGTTCGACCTCGCCGCCCTGCGTCCCATTCCCAACCTCACCATCGCTTCGCCCTACGACGAGCACGAATTACGCCGCCTGATGTACACGGCACAGTTGCCCGGCAAGGGTACGTTCGTGATTCGTTACCCGCGCGGCAGCGGCCGTTTGGGCGATGAGTGGCAGTGCCCGTTGGAGGAAGTGCAGGTAGGCACGGGCCGCAAGCTGAAGGACGGCACAGACCTTGCCGTGCTCACTTTGGGTCCGTTGGGCACAGAGGCTGCCAAGGCCATAAAAGAAGTGGAGCAAAAGACCGGGCGCAGCATTGCGCACTACGATATGCGTTTCCTCAAGCCGCTCGACGAAGATCTGCTTACCGAAGTGGTGCAGAAGTTCCGCTGCATAGTTACCGTTGAGGACGGCGTGCGTGCGGGCGGTTTTGGTAGTGCGGTGCTCGAATGGGTGGCTGACCGCAACGCCAATTGCCGCGTGGTGCGCCTCGGGTTGCCCGATGAGTTCGTTGAGCATGGCTCGGTGCCGGAATTGCGTGCCTTAGTGGGGCTTGATGCCGCCGGCATCGCCCGTACAATATTAAATATAGATTTATGAAAATCATTATAGCCGGTGCCGGCGCAGTCGGCACACATTTGGCCAAACTGCTTTCGCGTGAGCGGCACGACATTACGCTGATGGACGAAAATCCCGAGAAGCTCGAGGATATTTCTGCCAACTACGACATTCTCACCGTTGCCGCTAACCCTTCTTCTATTTCCGCCCTGCGCGAGGCGGAGGTGGGCAAGGCCGACTTGTTTATCGGCGTTACGCCCGACGAGGCGCACAACATGACGAGCTGTATGCTTGCCAGCAAATTAGGGGCTAAGAAAACCGTGGCGCGCGTCGACAATGCCGAATACACCCTGCCGCAGCATTGCGAGTTTTTCAAGACGGTGGGCATCGACTCCATTATTTATCCAGAAATGCTGGCCGCGCAGGAGATTTTGCACAATCTCCACCGTAGCTGGGTGCGCCAGTGGTGGGAAGTGCAGGGTGGTGCGCTCGTGCTGTTTAGCGTCAAGGTACGCCAAGGCGCGGAAATCCTCAATATTCCGCTCAAGCAACTTTGCGGTCCTGACGTGCCTTATCATATTGTGGCGATAAAGCGCGGCGACGATACGCTCATTCCCCACGGCGACGACGAGCTCTATGCCAACGACGTGGTGTTCTTCATGACCACGCCCTCTTTTGCCGACACTATCCGCACGCTGGCCGGCAAAGAGGACTATCCCGACGTGACCAACCTCTTCATCATGGGCGGCAGCAGCACGGCGGTACACCTGGCCGCCAACATGCCCGACACGCTCTATGCCAAGATTATAGAGGCCGATGTGCGCCGTGCAGAGCGTTTGAACGAGATTATTCAAAACAGCCACACCTTGGTCATTCACGGCGACGGGCGCAACGTGCCTCTGCTCATCGAGGAGGGCATCCACAAGGCGCAGGCCTTTGCCGCCCTTACCGACAATTCGGAGACCAATATCCTTGCCTGCCTCGCTGCCAAGCGCCTTGGTGTGCGAAAGACGGTGGCCATGGTGGAAAACACTGATTACATCGGCATGGCAGAAAGCCTCGATATCGGCACGATTATCAATAAGAAGACTTTTGCCGCAGGGCATATTTACCAAATGATGCTCAAGGCCGACGTCACATCGATCAAGAGCCTCACGGTGGCGAATGCCGATGTGGCGGAGTTCGTGGTCGGCGAAGACTCGCGCATTGCCCGCAAGCCGGTCAAGGACCTCGACTTGCCGCCCACGGTGACGCTCGGCGGACTGGTGCGCGACGGCAAGGGCTTGCTTATCAATGGTATGACGCAGATACGCCCCGGCGACACGGTCGTTGCCTTCTGCCTCGACAATGCCATTAAGCGTTTGGAAAAATACTTTATTTGATGCGTTAGTTGAATTGAGTATAAAACCACGGATTATTTTTTGCCCACGAATTTCACGAATTTACACGAATTGTTTACAATGAATAAAATGGCGACCTGTACGGTCGCACTAATCTCACGAATCATATGAGTGAATTACTTGAAAGTGTGCACAGCCAAAATATTGAATTAGTGAAAATTCGTGCGACCGTACAGGTCGCCATTATTACGCAGTGCTATGAATTCGTGTAAATTCGTGAAATTCGTGGGCAAATAAAATATTTCTTGGGCAAAAAATAATCCGTGGGCAAAATACAGTAAATTAAACCCGTAGATTTAGTTTGATTTTCTATGAAAAATCTTTTTCCCCTCATTTCGTGCCTCCTCTTGCTGTCGCTCTCGGCTTGCAAGCCTACCGACACGCGCAAGGTTATCAAAGCCGTTGCCGAGCAGTCGGTTGACACGACGGGCTACAAGTCGCGCACCATTGCAACGGAGGACTTTGTTTCCGTTGAAGCCACGTGCTTTGCCGACATCACATATCATCAAATCCCCTTAGACAGTACTGTCCGCGTGGTGCTGCAAGCCCCCGAGAATATTTTGGACGATTGTTCCGGCAGTGTGGTCGACGGCACGTTGCGCCTGTCGCTCAACCATAGCGACACGCACCCAGAAGAGGCGGTGGCAGTGGTGCACATCTATGCCCCGGCCGTTTGCGACTTCTCACTTGTGGGTGGCAAATGCCTGCGCTTGGGCAAGGTGCGCATGGCCTGTCCGATGAGCATCGTGCTCGACGGCGTGGGCAGCATTGTGGCTGATTCCATCGCCGCGCCCGAGTTGAAAGCCGTGCTCAATGGTGCGGGGCATATCGACCTGAGCGGCATTGACGCCGAAGCCGTTTCCGCCACACTTGGCGGCGCGGGTATCATCGCCCTCGAAGGCAAAGCCCGCCGTGCATCCGCTGTGCTCAACGGTGCGGGCACGATTGACCTCCAAGGTCTCTGCACCGACCTCGCGCCCAATTGCTCCGTTACGGGTGTGGGCAAAATCTTGCAAAAAGCCCAGTAATTGATTGCTCGGCGCATACGATGTTGGTTGAATAAGATAAAAACCAGTAAAAACCCGTTTCCAACGGAAAAGCAATCCGTAGTTATTTGAATGGTATCAAGGTCTCACGGGTTTTTCCTTGTTTTTTCCTTGCGGTGTTTGAAGCGGGCGGGCACCGACCGCAGCCGCAGGGATTAAGGGCGAGCGTGAGCCGTTTAGGCTCGCAGGCTCGGCGTTAAGACCGGCGGCGTGCCCTTGGGCTTCAAACGCAGCAAGTGGTTTTTATGGTTTTTATCCAAATCCCATTGAATCTCTTTTGAAAAATTTACAAACATATTATATTATTATGAACACAAAACGCTTGCTTATGTCACTCACCACAGCGGCGGCCTTCTCCGCCGCCGCAGCCCAGACGGCTGCCGACGGCTTTAAGTACACCGACGAGCAGTTTGCCGACATCCAGATGTTGCGCTACCGCGTTGAGGGCTTTGAAAAACTCACGCTTAAAGAGAAAACCTTTATCTATTATCTCCAAGAAGCAGCCTTGCAGGGCCGCGATATCCTTTTCGACCAAAACGGCCGCTACAACCTCCGCATTCGCCGACTGCTCGAAAAGGTATATACCGACTACAAGGGCGACCGCGCCTCCGCCGATTGGCAGGGCTTCGTCACCTACCTCAAACGCTTCTGGTTCTCCTCCGGCCCGCACCACCACTACGGTTGCGAGAAATTCGAGCCGGGTTTCTCTGAGCAATGGCTGCGCAACGCCTTGGTAGAGATCAACTATGAAGAGGCTACTTGCGTGCCCCGCACCGCCTGCGGTAAGTCGTGGGAAGAACTCATGCCCGTCATCTTCAATCCCGAAGTGATGCCCATGCGCGTCAATCAGAAGGACGGCGACGACCTCGTGCTCACCTCCGCCGCCAACTACTATGCGCCCGGCATCACGCAGGAAGAGGCAGAGCGCTTCTACACGCAGCGTAAGCCCGCCGACGATCCGCAGCCCATTATGATGGGCATGAATAGCCGCCTCGTGCGCAATGAGTTCGGCGAACTCGCCGAGCGCGTTTGGCGCGTGGGCGGACTTTACGGCACGGCTCTGGAACGCATCGTGGAAAATCTCGAAAAGGCGCGGCCCTTCGCCTGCACCCCGGAGCAGCAGACCGTGATTGACCGCCTCGTGGAATACTACCGCACGGGCGACCTCCGCACTTTCGACAACTATTCTATACATTGGCTCAAAGATACCGAGAGCCTCGTGGACTTCTGCAACGGCTTCACCGAGAGCTACGGCGACCCCCTGGGCATGAAGGCCTCTTGGGAGAGCATCGTGAACTTCAAAGACCTCGCAGCCACGGGACGCACCGAGAAACTCTCTGCCAACGCACAGTGGTTTGAGGACAACAGCCCCGTTGACCCGCGCTTCAAGAAGGCGGAGTGCAAGGGCATCTCTGCCAAAGTCATCACCGCCGCCATTCTTGCCGGCGACCTCTATCCCTCCACGGCCATCGGCATCAATCTGCCCAACAGCGACTGGGTGCGCCGCGAGTATGGCTCTAAGAGCGTCACCATCGGCAACCTCACCGATGCCTACAACAAGGCGGCCCATGGCAACGGCATGGACAAGGAGTTTGTCATCGACGAGGCCACGCGCAAACTCATTGCCGAGTACGGCGATGCCTGCGACGACCTCCACACCGACCTCCACGAATGTCTCGGCCACGGTTCGGGAAAACTCCTTCCCGGCACCGACCCCGACACGCTCAAAGCCTACGGCTCTACCATCGAGGAAGCCCGCGCCGACCTCTTCGGCCTCTACTACGTGGCAGATGCCAAACTCGTGGAACTCGGTCTCACGCCCAACCTCGAAGCCTATAAGTCGCAGTATTACACGTATATGATGAACGGCCTGCTCACGCAACTCGTGCGCATCAAGCCCGGCAACAACATTGAGGAGGCGCACATGCGCAACCGCGCCATCATTGCCCGCTGGGCCTATGAGCACGGCAAGGCCGACCGTGTGGTGGAACTCGTGAAGAAAAATAAGAAAACCTTTGTGCGCATCAACGACTATGCAGCCCTGCGTACCCTTTTCGGCAAACTCCTCGCCGAGGTGCAGCGCATCAAGAGCGAAGGCGACTACGAGGCTGCCCGCGCCTTGGTGGAGAACTATGGCGTGAAGGTAGACCCGACCCTGCACAAGGAAATCCTCGCGCGCTACGAGAAACTCCGCCTCTCGCCCTACAAAGGCTTCATCAACCCCGTCTACACCGCCATTCGCGATGCCGCCGGCAACATCACCGACGTGCGCCTCGACTACACCGAGCCTTACGACCAGCAAATGCTCCGTTATAGCCGCGACTACAACACGTTGCCCGACGTGAACGAGTAGGGGCGTTCTGCAGAACGCCCGCCGTGTGCGCGGGATGGGATAATGATAGTGGCGGGCTGTAATGCCGTGTGATTGATTTCCTGTACCGCATGGGATAATGATTGTGGCGGGCTGTAAGCCCAATTGTTGCCCCTAGCCCAGGGCAACGCCCTGGGGAAACGCACGCCGCGATTAATACATTCGGCATTTCGGGGCATGCCCCGAAATGCCACGCGCCTGGGGCGCGTAACTCCAATTAAATGAGGTTACGCGCCCCAGGCGCGTGGCATTTTTGAGCCGTACGGCTCAAAAATGCCAAATGTTTTGTTTAATGCAACCGCGTCCCAGGGCGTTGCCCTGGGCTGGTGGCAACCATTGGGCTTACAGCCCGCCCCAACCATATACGCTCACCCATTGCGCCGCTCCTGTTTCTGCTTTTCATTTTTGGTTCATTTGTGCAAATTTCTGCTTTGTAACCGTATTTTAATCGTGAAAATCAATTTTATACGTATTAAAGTTGTAATTTTGCACTCGCAAAGCATACATTTCTCACATGCACTTCACAGACTCATTATATTATTCACTTTATAAATAAACAGATTTATGAAAAAAACTACTTTTTCACACTCCCTACTCTCCCTCTGTTTATTGTTCTTAATTAGCATATTGGGGGGGGTAATGCGGTAAACGCGCAAAGCTACCAGCTTGTAACAAAAACCGCCGAGCTTGTCAGCGGCGACAAGTATTTGATTGTTTCCAAGGATTATAGCAAGGCGTTAGGCAGCCAGAACGACAAAAATCGCGCCGCCGTTGGTGTTACTTTTGCAACAGATACAAAAGAAAATATTTCGACTGTGCCTTCTGAGGCTTGCGTGCTTGAACTTCAAGCCAAAGATGGTGGAACGTGGGCTTTTTATGATGCTTTATATAATGATTTAAAGGGCGGTTATTTATATGCAGCAGGCAATTCTAAGAATAACTACTTAAGGACACAGGCTACATTAGACAACAATTGTAAGGCTACTGTTGATATAACCTCAGATGGTGTTGCAACCATTAAGTTCCAGGGATCTTATACAAATAATTGGTTAAGATATAATCCTAATAATGGCAAACCTTGGTTTTCTTGCTATGGTGCTAAAAGTAAGCTGCAAGATGTCTACCTCTACCATTATGTAGCCCCCACCGGCACCACCGACCCCGAACTTTCTTATTCTCCCTCTACTCTTACCATTGCCGCTAACGGCACGCTTACGCAGCCTACGCTTAACAACCCCAACAAAGTAACCATCAAATCTTATTCTTCCAGCAACACGTCGGTCGCAACTGTGACGGACAAGGGCGTTATTGCCTTGGCTGGCGGCACGGGTACTGCCACGATTACGGCAACATCGCAGGCAAATGATACGTATAAGGCAGGCACTGCCACTTATACGCTGACCGTTTTCGGCGCGCCTGAAATCACGCCCGAGAGCGGCGAGTATGAAAACAACGTGACTGTGGTGATGAATGCAACGGGTGCTGGTGCGCTGTTCTACACTACCGACGGCACAGACCCGAAGGATGCAATCGATGCCGCCACAAAGGTGACGGAGTTCCCTTATAATCTTCCTCTCTCTGTCGGCACGCACACCATTAAGGCTGTAACGGCAGATAAAAGTCTTGAGGTTTATTCCGATGTCCTTACCCGTACCTATACGGTGGTGCTGGCTGTGCCCACGCCCCAACTGTCGCAGGCTGCCGGCAATTACAATTATGAGGTGGCTGTAGATGTGACGGTGGCTAATTCGGGTGGCGCGGTTGGTTACGTTTATACAACCGATGGCACTGATCCCGCTACTTCCGCCACTGCTACCACGGTCAATGCGCTTACGGGTAAGGTGACCCTTTACAAAGGCGTGCATACGCTGACTGTTAAGTCGTTCACCGCCGAGAAAGCCAACTTCTCAGATGCCGCCACGGCTGCTTACACAGTTTCCCTGCCGCAGCCCGTAATCACGCTGTCTGCCGAAAGCACGCAAGAACAGCCAATCACCGTGACCATTGAAGCCGAGGGCGCACCTTATATCTGGTACACCACCGACGGCACAGATCCTTTGGCAAAAGGCGCGACGCCTATTCAAGTGGAAGGTTCTTCCACAAATTTCACGCTCTCTAAAGTCGGCACTTATACCATTACGGCAGTGGGCGTGAATAACGATGCAGAAACCTCCGATGCTGCAACGGCAACCTGCACCATTACCAAAGTAGTTCCCGTGCCCGGTTCCGCTACGATGAAGTATAAGAAAGTGACTTCGGAAGACGACATCGTGGACGGTGGCGTATATATTGTTGTTTGCGAAACGAAAAAGACAGCCTTAGGAAATATTGGCACAGATAGGGGTTATAAAGTAGATGTAGAACTGGTTGGTGATACCTACAACGGTACTGTTAATGGTGAGAGTCTTCCTTATGAGTTCCAAATAAACAAGAGGGAGAATCCTGCTGCGAATGAAGGTAAATACACAATATATATACCAAATCAATCGGCATACCTTTATGCAAATAGCACGAAAAGCACAGACCACAAAATACAAAACTTGCCTTCTATCGATAGTAATTTAGCATATTGGAATATATCGCTTTCCAGTGGCGATGTCTTAATTTCGTCTCCAGCTTCTGGAAATCAGGTGTTAAGATGCAACATTACAAATAACACGACAGGCGAAGGCATGTACCGCATATACGACCCCAAAAGTACAACTGGTGCTCAAATTCAACTTTACAAAAAGACCTTTGACCTTTCTGTAAATGCCAATACGGCAGGCTATGCTACGGCGTACACCACGTTCCCGTACGTGATGCCCACGGGTGCAAACGGATATATCGTTACCGAGACGGCAGAGGGCGAGACGATTAAGGCAAAGCAGAAATATCCTGCCGGCGCAGAAGTGCCCGCTAATGCCCCGCTGCTGATTAAGAACGCCGATGCTGGCGTGACGCTCAACCCCGTTGTGCTGGGCAAGACCGTTGAGGCTTATCCTTACGCCGAAGAAAACCTGCTGCACGGCACGCGTCTCGAAAGCGACGGCGTGACGACGGATGTAGACGGCACGGGAACAAATACTGCCAACTATTACTACTACAAACTTTCCTATAAACTCGATGCCGAGAAAAATCCTGTGGCAAAAAGCTACGGCTTCTATCGCGGCAACGCCGACGGCAGCGCGTTTGAAATGAAGAACACCCTGACGGCTTATCTCGCCCGGCCTAGGAGCAGCGGCCTGGTGAACAGCCTGCGCATCAGCATCGACAACGAAGAGGGTACTACCACGGGCATCCAAGCCAACCGCATTCCCGCAGACAAAATGCCGCAGAGCATCTACACCCTCTCGGGCGTACGCGTCAATGCCGCAGGCGGCAGCCTGCCCAAAGGCATCTATATCGTGAACGGAAAGAAAGTAGTCATCAAATAAACAGAAATAACAACTATGGATAAGAAGAAATATATCAGCCCCGCAATCAGCGTGATCCCCATGGACTATGAAGGCGTGCTTGCCGGAAGCGCAGTCACCGACCTCGGCGTTGACGTGAGTGGGGAATACACCGAAGCCCCCGACTGCACCAACAAAAAGGAGTGGGACGACCTCTCGGGACTGCATCACAGCATGTGGGAATAAAGGCGCCCGCTAAAAGAAAAGACCTTATTTTTATTTTTAGTTTAATACACCGACCCCCGGCCGTGCGTGAGCATAGCCGGGGGTCAAATTGTAGGGGCGTTTTGCAAAACGCCCGCCGTGTGCGCCGAATGGAAAATCAATGATAATTCACCCATAACCGGGCGTTTTGCAAAACGCCCCTACTTACGGTAGCCCCATTGGTCGAGGGCGAAGCCCCAGTTCTTTTCCACGAGTTCCACGGTGCGCGGGTCGTAGCTGTACTTGTTCTTCTTGTAGCCCTTCTTCGAGGCGACGTATTGGCTGATGGCCTGCTCTGCCTCGTTCCAGCCCGGGAGTTGCAGCGACTGATAGATGAGCTGCGTCATGCCGAGCGCGTCCTTCTCGAAGTCCTCAAACTTCACCTCAATCAGGTTGCCCTCGGGAATGAGGTGCTTGTCGGCCTCGTACTTATGGTAAAGCTTGGCGTAAACGCTGAGGATATTCTGCTCCAACTCTTCCTTAGAGATGTCCTGCAGGCGGAGCGGCTCGATAGTGTTGGTGAAGAACGAGCGCGTGCTTTCAAACACCGTGTAGGGGTTGCGCATCAAGTAGATGAACTTAGCGTTGGGGAACATCTTCACCAATTCTGCCACGCGGCCCGTGTGGGGCGGGTTCTTGGAGAGGAACTGCGTGCCGCCCGTGTTCCAAAGCGAAATCTTGATGAGTTTCGTGAACGTTTCCTCCCACACTTTCAGTTCTGCGGGGTCGATGCCCTCAAACAGCATGTACTTGTCGCAGTATTCCAACTGGTGCTTCGGGTAGAACCAAAAGTTGTAGTACGTGTAGGGCATCATGTTGGAGAGGGCGAACTCCTCCTCCTGCGGCAGGTCGACGGCGAGGTCCATGTTGTCGGTCGGGCGCTTGTCGGGCATGAGCCACGACATGTTTTTCTTAAAGAACGATTGCCCGAACATCATGAGGTGGGGGAAGACCGTCTGATAGGTGGTGCAATAGCCGAAATGCTTGTCGCAAGAGAGCACGTTGTGCACGAAAGTCGTGCCCGAGCGCCAATGTCCGAGGATAAACACTGGTGCGTGTTCCAGCGGCTGGTCGGCGAGGAGTTTCTTGTAGCGGCAGTCCTGAATGGGCGCGAGCGTTGAGAGCAGGCGGCACACGCCCTTGGTGAGGCGGAACTTGCCTTTGCGCGAGTTGTCTACTGTGCGCCCCTCCGTGAGGTGCTTGAACGTTTGCCAGTCAGCGCCGACGAGCGTGTTGATCGGGAGTTTGTTGAATTCTAAAAGACCCATATAAAATATACGTGTTGTTTCGGATTAAGAAATAAACTATCTTGGCAGCAAAGTTACGATTTTTTTGGGAGACTCATACTTTTTGCACTCACGAGTAGGGGCGTATTGCATACGCCCGCCGTGTGCGCCGAAAGGGAAAAATCAAATCTTTCCCTCTATTGCTTTATATTTGCACATAAGGTCGTATTGGCGGCTGATTGTTTCGTAGTCGCAGAAGCGCACGCGGTCTTTCACGTCCTTGAATGCCGTCCGCTCCATTATCTTGCGAAACTGCCCTTCCCTATTGGCGGGCGCCACGATAAAGAAATGCGCATGGTAGTCTTGCAGGTCGCAAAACTTGGTGACGGAATTTTGTATGTCCGTAGAGTGCTCCACCTCGAAGAAACTGTTAGGCATCTTGCGCTCGTTAAACCATATAACATCCACCGTACGGGCACGATTGACCATTTGTTCCCAACCGAATTGCGGAATTTGAGTGGTGCGGCAAAGGTCTTTGAGCGGCGTTTCGAGAAACCTGCGGTTCTGGTCTTGCGCGGGGATATAGGTCGTAAAGTCTTTCATGTTGCCAATCTCTATCAGCAACCCTTGATAATAACCGTGCGTGAAAACCTCTTGCCCCTCAGAGTGCTTGTCTTTCAATTCGAATTTGGCAAGCACTTCCGCGCGGGCTTCTTCGAGTGCCCACAAACCAGGCTGTATTTTGAATATCTCTTTGGACTGCTGCACGATGCGGCGTATCGTTTCGTTGGGCGTTTTTGTTCCCCATGTGTTTGTATCCACTAACTGGTAAAGCCTGCCCAAAGTAGCGTAGCCTCCGTTTTGACGCAAAGCCTTGATTACTTGCTGCGCCTGTGTTTCTTTATTTTTTGTTGAAGCCATAAGTCTAATCCTTCGTAAAATCCGGCACGGGCACGGGGCGGCTGCCGTTCACGGCAGACTGCTCGGAGAGCTCTGCGATGCACGACCATTCGGCGGCGTCGTACACGTCGATGTCCAGCGGCAGGCCGTAGCGCAGGCAGTGGATAAGGCGGGCGTCCATGGCGTAGTTCATCTCGTTGGGCACGTTGAGGCGGCGGCCTTCGAGCCAGCGCAGGGCGGCATCGCTCGTATAGTGTTGCTCCATGGCGGCGAGCGCTTCGCTGCCCGTGAGCAGCGGTTGGCCGTCCAGTTGAATGGTGGGCGTGGGGTATTTGCTCACAAATCCCTTAGTGCCGCACACGGTTTGCAGGCGGCTGTAAGGGCGCGGCGTGGTAACGTCGAGCTGCAGCAGGATAGACACGCCGCCCACGGTGCGTAGCAGCGTGCTGTTGACGCGGCTTTGCAGTCCGTCCTCGCCTGCGCCGTGCGAGGTGAGCGACACGAGGTAGTCGAGCCTGTCCTCGCGGTGCAGGCGCAGCAGTTGGCCGATGGGGCCCATGCCGTGCGTGGGGTAGGGGTTGCCGCGGTGGCGGGCGCAACTGCGTTCCATCCAGTTGCGCACCGTGTCCGTCTTGCTCTGCGCCGTCAGTCCGAAGCTGTCGCGGAGGTCGTGGATATACGCCCCCTCGCAGTGCGTAATGGTGCCGAGCAATCCCGCGTTGCGCATTTGCAGCGTGGCGAGTGCGAAGGAGTCGTAGCAGCAGTTTTCCGTCATAAAGCAGTGTCGGCGCGTGCGCTCCGCCGTCTCCACCAAGAGGCGGCATTCCTCCACTGTCGTGGCAGCCGGCACTTCCACTGCCGCGTGCTTGCCTTGGCGCATGGCTTCGACCGCCATTTCGCAGTGCGAAGCCCAGTCCGTACATATATATATAAGGTCTAAATCCCTCAGCCGGCACATCTCCTGCCAGCCGTCCTTACCGGCAAAGGTGCGGGCGCGGTCGCGGCCGCTGCGTGCGAGGCGGTCGTTGGCTTCGGCAAGCGCGTCGGCGTTGATGTCGGCAATGCAGGTAATGGCGGCTCCGCTGATGAAGGCATAACGGTCGAGCGTGCGCATGCCGCGCTGCCCCAGCCCTACCAGGCCGATGCGCACCTTCGGTATCGGAGCGCAGCGCAAACCGATGACGTGGCGTTTGGAAGGCGCAGGGATAAAAGGCGTATTTTCCATAGTTGCTTACTTGATAATGCAAATTTGGGCAAAATGCTTCATATTCCATAATAAATTGGCGGAAAAACATCGGTTAAGGTTACTCTTATCCTTATTGCACTGCCAAGAATCAGGCAGAAAACCCTTCGTTTTCAACAGACCTTTGGCTGCGGCTCGGCATAGTCCAAGCGAGCTTGGCCTCTGCGCTCGCCTTGCACAAACGTTCTCTTTGCTTGTTTTGTAAACAATTTGACTCGAGCTTTGTAATGAATTCGGGGTAACTTTCTTTGATTTTTGTAATGAATTCGGGGTAACAGGCGGCGAAACGCGGATTTTCTTATAGAAAAATTGGCGCAATGCCCGGTTGTTCGTGATTTTGCGAATAGAATAAAGGCAAAAAAAGCAGTTTGCTTTTCCTGCCTCACAAAGATATGGAAGAAAGACTTATACGGCCAATCAGGAACAGTTGGCGCGCTTCGCCAAGGCCATCGGACATCCTGCCCGCGTGGCTATCTTGGAGTTCCTTGCGCGTCAGTCGGTGTGCTATTTTGGCGATATCCACGAAGAACTGCCCATAGCGAAAGCTACGGCTTCTCAGCATCTCAAGGAATTGAAAGACGCAGGGTTGATACAAGGCGAGATATTGATAGCCGCTTCTAGCGTTTATACATCAGCCGCATTCCATTCGATAATCACTCAACGCACAGAGCCAACCCCTCTATGCGTTGAGTGATTCGTTTTGTTTTTGCCTGTGCCTTTTCCCTTTTTCGCCCGCTCCTATACGCATTTTTTTACCCTAAAAACTATACATACCCAGCACTAAGTGGCTTAATTCGTTGATAATGTGTGGGATATTTGTGTATAGTTGGGAGGTTGGACCCGTCACAAGTGTATAGTTGACGTACACGGTCGCTGACTATTGGATTTAAGTGGTACAGTATCTTAGCCGCAGCCCGAACACTCAACTGCACCGTTGTGCTTTCCATTTTCATAGCAGACAGCATTCGCTATCCTACGTTACTATCCGCACGCGCACGGAGATAATTTTTATTTGCTCGGAGATAGTTTTTCCTTTCTCGGAGATATTTTTCGCTATCATATAGGATATTTTTTGTTACAAACTTTGTAACGCATATTACAAAGTTTCTAACATGTATTACAAAGTTTGTAACACATGTTAGAAAGTTTGTAACAAAAACTTTTTATAAGAAAGGAAAAAATTTCTCGGAGAAAGAAAAAAATATCAGGCAGCAAATGAAATATTGCTGCCTGATAGTGCGTGGTTGAAATAAGGTGGGTTCTATAAATTCCCACCGTAAAAATTTACAATAATGTTGGGTTGACGTTTTGTCATCTTTTGTTTTCTTTTCGGTCTAAATCGTAAGTCTCATCGGTCACGTAGCCCGCTACGCTCCCTCTTCCACTTACACTTTATCCTCGAAAATAAATCCAAAATCTGCCAAAGCGAATTAATAGAACCCACCTTAAGTGTTAAGTGCCTTGCGAGGCTTATGGGATTTCTTCAAAATCAATGTATTCGCCTTCGTCTTTCTTGAAAATCTTGCCGCTGCGGCGTTGGCGCGAATTGCCTTTGGAGTGCGCAGTGCCTGTGCCTTGGCCTTGCGCATTGCCCGGCCGTCGGCTGCTGCTGCCGCTTTCCTTGCGGGGCGTGAAGCCGAGGAATGAATAGATGGTGCGCACAAGGGTGTGCGCAATGCTGAACAGAAAAATGAAAAAGCCAAAAATCAGGGCGAAAAGGCAGCCTAATCCGGTTTGCATAAGTCTAATTATAATGGTTTGCTACCTGTTAAAATGCAAAGGGCGTGCCAATTATTGCTTCCCAGCCTTTGCAACGGCGTTATTGACCAAAGAACAAACGATGTAGAGCACGATTACGGCAGAAAAACCGGCGAGGCCGAAGACGCACAGCAGAGCGACAGAGGCGAGAGCGAAGGAGTAGCGCAGAGCATTGCCGTGCCAGCCGAAGTGCTTGAATTTGAGGGCGAACATCGGTATCTCTGCCACGAGCAGCCAGCAGGAAATCAGCGCGCCGCCGAGGAGGCTCCAAAACAGCAGGGCGTTGGGCGCGTCGGTGGGCAAGGTCTGCGCCAGTGCGCCCCAGAAGAGGGCGTTGGCAGGCGTGGGCAGTCCGATAAATCCCGTTTGCTGCCGCTCGTCGAGGTTGAACTTGGCAAGGCGCAGGGCGGAGAAAGCAGCGATGAGGAAGGCGGCGTAGGGCAGATAGGGTAGGAGAGCCTGGCCGACGCACGCCAAGGGGCAGCCTGCGGAGCAAGCGGTGCTGGCGGGCAGGAGTTTCCCTAAAATGCTGAATACAATGGTGGCGGGCGCAAAGCCAAAGGTGATGTCGTCGGCCAACGAGTCGAGTTCCTTGCCGATGGGCGAGGACACACCGAGCAGACGGGCCGCGAAGCCGTCGAAAAAGTCGAAGGCCGCGCCGATTACGATAAACAATAAGGCAGTGGAATAGTCCCCGCAGAAAGCGAGTCCCGTGGCAATGCAGCCGCTGATGAGGTTGCAACACGTAAGCGTGTTGGGAATATGCTTTTTCATCGATAAAAACTGCTTCTAAGCGTTGGCGGCTTCGGGGTTGAGGCGTGCCAGGACGGTTTGGTTGCCCACGGTGGCCTGTCCCATTTCAACGAGCACCTCGGAATTGAGCGGCAGGTACACGTCCACGCGCGAACCGAACTTGATGAAGCCCATGTGCTCGTCGATGTAGCAGGCATCGTCGGGGCGGGCATAGGTGACGATGCGCCGTGCCACGGCTCCCGCCACTTGGCGCACGAGGATTTCCTGTCCGGCAGGCGTTTCGATGACCACCGTGGAACGCTCGTTCTCGGTGCTTGCCTTAGGCAGCCATGCCTTGTGGAAGTTGCCCTTGTGGTGGACAACTTTCTTCACGAAACCATCCACGGGAAACCAGTTGGCATGGACGTTCGTGATAGACATGAAGATGGAAATCATGAGGCGGCGGTCGTGGAAATACTCGTTTTCATCGACTTCCTCAATCACCACGATCTTGCCGTCGGCAGAAGCCACCACCACGTTCTCCGTGTCGCCGGGGAAGAGGCGGATGGGGCAGCGGAAGAAATTGACGGCGATGGCAAAGAGGCTGACCGTGATAGCCGCATAAATATAAAAAGGCCAAAGGTTGCTGTCCTTCAACAGGAAATAGAGCGCTCCGTTGGTGACCAACAGGGCTATGAGGCTGTTCCACAGAATGGTGTTGCCCTCTCTGTGGAGGCGGATTTTCTTTAATCTTTTGAGTCTTGCCATGCCTATATAGTTGCGCTTCGCCGAAGCGGCTTGTATTAAAATGGATATATTTTCCGCAAAGTTAGTGTTTTTTTGCTATTGTGCAAAACTTATCCTATAAGGAAAGCGGCATTTATTGCATTTGGGTGCTAAGAAAGGTGACAAAGTGGAGATAAATCGCTATTTTTGTGGCGATGCAAGTTATATTGGAGGCGGAAGGGCCTGCTTGCGCTTGCAGCCTGCACAATATATTATGTTGATGGGTAACGATGCACTTATGAAGAGGTCCTGGTATTTATGGCCCACGGATGTTTTATAGTCCACGAATTTCACGAATTTACACGAATAACAAAGTGTTTAGATAATGGCGACCTTATAGGTCGCACGAATTTTCACTAATTCAATATTTTCGGCTGCGCTCGGCATCGCCCGAACAAGTTCGGCTCTGAGCTCGCCTTGCACAAAGTTGTTACATGCGTATCCATGGGTT
>JALFJC010000100.1:0-7856 GCA_022775595.1 Bacteroidales bacterium
CACGGTTTTCGCGGCAAGCCCGCCCTTGCCCGGCAATTGCTCGATGCTGGCATTGACCTTAGTTTCGGCGCGCGATACAATCCCGAAAGTTTTCTTCTTACCCCTCCCGAGCGGCGGCATCGAGAGAGCGATGCGCTCTAACGTCCACTTGTTTACTCGTTTACTTGTTTACTTGTCTACTTGTTTACTCGTTTACTAAACAACTCGTTTCCTCGTTATTATAGTAAAAAGGGTATTTACCTCGAAAAGAATGCCTAACTTTGTCCGCAGAAACTTGTAAAATCAAATTTTTGGAAATAATATGAATTTCGTAGAAGAACTCAAATGGCGCGGCATGATACACCAGATGATGCCGGGCACAGAAGAAATGCTTTCGCAAGGCATGGCAACGGCCTACGTGGGCATCGACCCCACGGCCGACTCCCTGCACATCGGACACCTCTGCGGCGTGATGATGCTGCGCCACTTCCAGCGGTGCGGACATAAGCCCCTCGCCCTCGTTGGCGGCGCAACGGGCATGATAGGCGACCCGTCGGGCAAGAGCGCAGAGCGCAACCTGCTCACAGAGGACGTGCTGCGCCACAACGTGGCCTGCATCAAGGCACAGCTCGCTCACTTCCTCGACTTCGACAGCGACGCACCCAACGCAGCCGAACTGGTGAACAACTACGACTGGATGAAGAACTATTCCTTCCTCGACTTCGCCCGCGAAATCGGCAAGCACATCACCGTCAACTACATGATGGCCAAGGAAAGCGTGAAACGCCGCATCAACGGCGAGGCAGGCGACGGACTCTCATTCACCGAGTTCACCTATCAGCTCCTCCAAGGCTACGACTTCCTCCATCTCTATCAGGAAAAAGGCTGCCGCCTGCAAATGGGCGGTGCCGACCAGTGGGGCAACATCACCACGGGCACCGAACTCATCCGCCGCAAGCTCGGCGCAGAAGCCGACGCTTATGCCCTCACCTGCCCGCTCATCACGAAAGCCGACGGCAAGAAGTTCGGAAAGACCGAGCAGGGCAACGTGTGGCTCGACCCGCAGCGCACCACGCCCTATAAGTTCTACCAGTTCTGGCTCAACGTGGGCGACGAAGAGGCAGAGCGCTACATCAAGATTTTCACCTCGCTCCCGAAGGATGAAATCGATGCCCTCATCGCCGAGCACCGCGCCGACCCCGGCCGCCGCGTGCTTCAAAAGCGCCTCGGCGAGGAAGTGACCTGCATGGTTCACTCCCGCGCCGACTACGAGATGGCCGTCGAGGCTTCCAACATTCTCTTCGGCAAGGCCACTAAGGAAAGCCTGCAGCGCCTCGACGAGGCCACCCTCCTGAGCGTCTTCGACGGCGTGCCCCGCTTCACCGTGGGCCGCGGCCAGGCCATCGGCGCAAAGGCCGTGGACCTCTTTGCCGAAACCACCCAGTGCTTCGCCTCGAAGGGCGAGATGCGCAAGCTCGTGCAGGGCGGCGGCGTGAGCCTCAATAAGGAAAAGCTCGCCCAGTTCGACCGCCCCATCGAGGAAGCCGACCTCATTGCCGGCAAATACCTCCTCGTGCAGCGCGGCAAGAAGAACTACTACCTCATCACCGTGAACTGATCCCGAGAGGACAGGCATATATTAAATGTCTTAGGGCATGCCAGGCATTGGCTTGGCATGCCCTTTTTGCGTGTTTGCGCTTTTCTCATCTTGCCGCGCAGGAAAAAGTTCGTTTATATGAACGATTTTTAGTAAACAAGTAAACGAGTATACAAGTAAACAAGACAGAGATGTCTTGCTAATTTATATTTTACATGAGAAACTTGTCTCGTCTACTCGTTTACTTGTAAACTCGTCTACTAATAAACCAAAGAAAATACGTCCCTTAATGCCTTAAAACAAGCACGAAACCCCTGATTTGTTTGTTTCCTACTAAGATAATCGCTATTTTTGCAGGGTAATAACTAATTAAGCCCTTCGGGGCGTCACTTAAATCTTTCAATAAAAACACACAATGAAAAAGCTGAAAGCCTTTTTACTTTCATCAGCTCTCGTTGCCACAGGCGCGTGGGCACAGAGTGTGCCGACGCATGAGGCGTACGTTAGTTACGGAATGCCCAGCAGCATCGTCGATGCACTCAAAAACTGGGAACCCGGCAAGCCCTTCAACGGCGATGCCAATTACAAGGACGAGAATTTCTTCATCTCGCGCGTGCCGATGAAGCAGAGGTTCCTGCCCGGCGTTTACGCCAACCAGCAGATTACCGACGCTACCGACAAAAACCTTTGCTGGTGCGCTCCCACGGGTGAAATGACCAAGAAGTGGGGTCCGATGCCGCGCTACAATTTCGATGCCGACAACTTCAACCTCTGGCAGTATATCAATATCCACTCCAACTGGAGCAACGGTTGGTGGCGCGTGCCCGGCGCTTTCAACGACGTAGCGCACAAAAACGGTGTCAAGACGGGTTGCACCTACTTTATCGACTGGGGTGCCTCTGTTAATCAAACGAATGAACCGGGCAAGACGCTCTTCGAACTCTCGGCACAGGACACGAAGGGTAACCCTCTCTACGCCGAGAAATTCATCAACTTCCTCCGCTACTACGGCATCGACGGCATCTGCCTCAACCCCGAAGGAAAATGGGGCGCAGGCGTTTACACGCGTTTCATGAAGTTCCTCGCAGTTTGCCACAAAGTGGCCAAGGAAAAGGGCTGGCCGTTCCACGTGGACTGGTACGCCTTTGTGAGCAACACGGGCGCACTCACCGACAACGGCTGCACGCTGAGCTCTTATAACGATAAATGGTTCCACAACGATGAACTCGGACAGCCCGTTACGGACATGTTCTTCCTCAACTACAACTGGGGCGAAAGTTCGCTCTCTACCAGCGTGGCCACGGCCAAAGCCCACGGACGCTCCACGTTCGATGTGTATGCCGGTTTTGACATGCAGGGACGCGGTTTCGGTAAGTACGGCAACGCAGGTTGGGAAACGCTGATGCGCTATCCCGTCAGCATCGTAGTTTGGGGCGCACACGACCGCAGCCAGCTCTACATCGGCTCCACCGAAGGCGGCCAGAGCGACTACGCCGTGCAAAACGAGTATCAGAAGAAGCAGGAACTCCTCTTCTCCGGCGCCAACCGAAACGTGCTCAACCTGCCTGCGCTCAACACGGGCAACACCACGACCTCCTTCTCCGACCTCGCCTCTTGGCACGGCTATGCCAAGGCCGTGCGCGAGCGTTCCACGCTGAGCGAAGTGCCCTTCGTGACGCGCTTCAACCTCGGTAACGGCCGCTTCATGAACAATGAAGGCGTGACGACCTGGAACCACAAGTGGTACAACTGGGGCATGCAGGACCTGCTGCCCACGTGGCGCTGGTGGATTGACAACGGCGACGGCAAGACCGTGCCCGCACAATCTATCGAGGCTGACTTTACTTACGACGACGCTTGGTTCGGCGGTTCCTGCCTCAAGTTCCACGGCAAGACGATGCGCTCCGACGTGCGCCTCTTTGCCACGAAGTGGAACGTGGCTTCCGAAAACGACGAGTTCCGCCTTGTCTACAAGGTTAACTCTGGCAAGGAAACGGGTGTCCGCCTCATGGTGTCGAAGCAGGGTGCTGAAAACAACTTTGCATTTGTGGCTCTGCCCGAAGCAGAAAAGCAGGGCGAGTGGTACACCGCTACCATCAAGGCTTCTGCCCTCGGCTTGAAGGGCGGCGACGTCATTGGTTGCGCCGGCCTGTCGTTCCAGGCTACGCCCGACAACTATGAAATCCTCCTCGGCGAGTTCGCATTCGTGCCCGCCAATTTCAACGAAACGCCCGCTACCCCGCAGATTACCTACTCCGAAGTAATGAAGCGCGTGTACAACCGCGCCGACTTCAAGGTTGTCTTCGACATGCCGTTCAGCGGTACGCGCAAGGCTGAATACGACGGCTGCCCCATCTACAACGAAGAAGTGGGTGCCTGGTACTACGAAATATTCGTCAAGCAGGGCGAAAAGGAAACCCTCGTTACCACCACCACCTCTTGGGCGGCTTACGCAGTGGACGCTCCGCTCGACGTGAACAATTCTAAGTTCCAAATCGGCGTGCGCGCCGTGGGCAAGGACGGCAAGACGAAGAGCCCCATCACGTGGACCGAAGAAATCGAGTCTCCCCTCACGCTCATCGAAACGCTCACCATCGACAAGGATGTGATTAAGCCCAACGAAACCTTTACCATCGGCTTTGAAGACCCCAACCACGTGGCTTCTGACTTTAAGATCTACAACGCCCGCACGGGTGCCGTGGTGAAGACCGCCACCGGCGTGCTGACTATGGAAACCTCTCTGCCCGAGGTTGGCAGCTACGACGTAGAGGTTACGACCAACGGCGTTAAGAAGATGAACCGCTCGCTCATTCTCGTTTCCCCCGAAGCTACGGGCCGCCTGCCGCAAATCAACAGCCTTGCGGCCGACAAGACCACAGTTGCCGGCGGCGAAAGCGTGAACTTCACCGCTTCTATCAATAAGGGCGACACCTACAACGGCAAGCCCTGCACCGTTTCCAAGTCGCTCTACATGCAAGAGCCTTACCAGCTCACGGTTGACGCTGGCGTGATGAGCGAATACACCACCAACTCTTATGCCCTCTGGTTCAAGGTCGAGAAGTTCGAGCACGCCAGCCTCGGCACGCTCCTTATGACCAAGGTGAACCGCAACTACGGCGGCACGTGGACTGAAAGCGTATGGGGCGAAATGTGGACGGCTATTCGTCCCGCCGGCTATGCCAAGAACAACAACATCGGCCGCAACAACGCTGAAAACGAGCTTTCTGTCAGCTTCGACGGCCCCAAAGCCGGTACGCCCAGATACGAGCACAATAACGATGTGGACGGCCTTTCCGACGGCTACTCCTTGCAGCCCGGCACGTGGTATCACGTCTGCGTTGTGAAGAACGGTAAAAGCGACGTGCGCATCTACCTCAACGGTAAGAAGATCGTGCAGTGCGCCAGCCGCGGCGCAGGTCCTAAGGACTGGAGAGGCGCCAAGTTCTACGTTGGCGGCTCTATGACGAACCTCGCCAGCTTTACCGGTTGGGTAGACGAAGTGCAGATTTGGGACAAGGCGCTCACCGATGCCGAAGTGCTCCAAAGCATGCAGGGCTACAGCGCAGGCAATATCCCCGCAAACCTCAAAGGCTACTTCACTTTCGAGGAAAGCCGCACCGATGGCGAGGGCTTTATCTACTTCCCGAACCTTGGAACGGGCGCAGCAGGTGCTCCGGGCGCTTACATGACGATCGGCAAGTCTGAAAACGATGTGACGACCGACTACAAGCAGAACCAGCTTACCACCGCCCTCGGCGTGCCTATGATTGAAGGCAATCAGGCCATCGCTTACGAAAGCTCCAAGTGGATGCTCGAAGGCGCATTGATCGACACCTCTGCCGACGAAGCCGCTACGGCTACTTATCACGAAAAGGGTACTTTCCCCGTGACGCTCGTTGCTTCCAACTCTTGGGGCAGCACTACGAAGACCATTAGCGACTACATCGTAGTGACCAGCAGCACCGGCATCAACAACGTGCAGACCGAAGGCGGCTATATGGTTTACCCCAAACCCTTCAAGGATAAGGTAAACCTGCTCTTCGCACAGGAAGGCAACTATCGCATGATGGTGTTCGACGCAAGCGGCAAGCAGGTAGGCAATTCCTACGTTGAGGCTGCCGCAGGCGAAGTAAGCGAAATCGCCCTCAACGGCGCGAAAGGCACTTATGTAATCACCGTGCTGAAAGACGGCAAGTGCGTCCGCTCCTTCAAGGTGAACAAGCAGTAAAACATTAACCCTATATCAAAGCAAATCGGGTGCGCCGACAAGGGGCGCACCCGATTTTTGTTGGCGTATAAGTCATTTCGGGTGCTGAAATCGCTGTAATGTTTATGTTTATCAGTGTGTTATGAACCTTCAAAACTTTTGATTGTATATTTGATGCAAGCCCTTTCGCTCTATAGGTCAAAACGGGTGCTGAAAATGGCACCCGTTTTTTGGTGGATTCACCTACATTTCGTTATTTTGCATTGTGGCTTGAAGCGTAACGGAGCTCTGCTGGGGAGCAACTCCGCCAGGAATAAAGCCATCCAATATGCATAATGCAATTTAGGAGATAGCCTTAGCGGTTGTCTCCTTTTTTATTATGCAATTTGGCATATGCCAAGAAAAACCCGTTAATCATTCTCTTGCGGTTTTCTTTAATCATTCCTGGATGATTTCTCAAGGCTTTCTTCATGTCGGTGAATGTGCCCTCAATCATATTGTTTGTGTTAGGCATACCCTTGACTTTCTCGTATGTAAACAGAAACGGAAGGTAGGTCGATATGCTGACCATGGCAGATCTGAGCCGCTGATGGGTATAGATCGTACGTCCTGTAATCTCGTTGACAGTCTTTTCTTTCAGGAAGTTATACCATTTTCTCTTCCATTTCTCGAATGCACTGACAAACGTACTCTCATTCATATCTGTTAGGTGATATATAAGACCCAGCAACTCTTTTCCTGCCTCAAGTTGCGGATTCTTAGTAAGTTTTCTCCTTACTATCGCCACCATGTGAAACTGGCACATCTGCATGTTGTATTCCGAAAAGACGGCAAACAGCTTTTGAAGGCCATCAATAACAATTCCTTGAATGCTATACCCGCAACCTACTATATGTTTCACTGCGTCCTCGTAATCGCTGATGTGCTCGTGTGCTATATGCTTCATGTAAAGCAGCCTGCCGCTTCCACTTTCCAAAGCCAGCAGCACTCCAGTATTGCGACCGAAATAGGTGGCATCGAGATGTATTACTCCGCAGCCTTTGAGCTTGGGTTGATTCCAGCTGAATGAAATGGAGGCAAGCCGACGAGTCACGGTTGAAGCACTGAGGCCAGTGAGCTTGCTAATCTGGGATATTGTCTGCTTGCCGTTCAGGTACATCTCCCAAATGTCTTCTTTTGTCATGTCCCGCCCGCCACTGAAGCGGTATCCACACACCATGCACTTGTATCGTTGCACGCTTTTACGTTTACCGTCCTTCTTTACAATGGGGGAATTGCAGGCCGGACATTTTTTTGTTCATAATGTAATTTTAGATTTTCAAAAAGGCAAAGATACTGAATATCAATTAGAATGACACACTATCAGCACCCGTTTTGACCTATAGCGTAGCGTTTCCCTATTTTGGGGGCGTTTCAGCACCCGTTTTGACTAATAAGCCTTTTTGTTTCTTGTCTACTTGTTTACTTGTCTACTCGTCTACTTGTTTACTAAAATCCCCTACAATCGGCGGCGAATTACAAAATAAGAAAAGCAGAGGGAAAGCAGGATGCTTGCGCCGGGAACAAGCCATTGATAAACGCCCGGCAGGCAATAGGCTGCCCAAAGCCCGAGGCAGAGCAGCAGAAAATGAGCAAGCGAAAGCGCGGCCGTGCCCCGCTGGAAACGGAAGCCGTAGCGATGCCCGTACACTACGGAAAGATTGAGCAGGTCCAAGGCATTGGCAACGGTAAGGCCGATACCCGCGCCGGCAAGTCCGCCCCAATAATAGCCCGCCACGACGGCAAGCACGAAGAAGGCATTATAAGCCGTCTCCATAAAGAAATATACAGCCGAGTGTCCCTTTGCCAAGGTAAGGTAGGCAATAGGCGTGTAAATCGCCTTAAAATACATAGAGGGCAGTGCCAGTAGCACCATCGGCGCAACGGGCAGGAAGTTTTCGGAATAAAGCAACTTGATGAGGAAAGGTAGCAGCGGCATGATCAAGAGTAGCAGCGGCGTCATCAGCAGCAGGCAGATGTTGATTTGCCTGTTGATGGCCATGTTGCACGCCGCCACGTCCTTATTTACCGCCG
>JALFJC010000118.1:0-4480 GCA_022775595.1 Bacteroidales bacterium
CTGGGCGATTTTGGGAACCGTCTTCCTGCTACTTCTTTGGAAAACCACGGAGGGACTGAACGTCACAGGCGTGGCGCAAGGCGGCTATCGCGAACTCATGGGCGTGCTCTTCATGGCTGCCGGTTTCCTGCTCGCCCGTTACGGGGCAGTCGGGCGAGTTACGTGGCGTATCGCCCTGCCGGCATTGTGCGTGCTCGTGCTGGCGGCGGCATATTTCCCCTCGGCCATGAACTATAAAGCCGACGTGTGGGAGTTTCTCTCCCTGCCCGTGCCGGCCGTGTGCGGCTTCCTCGTGCTGTATTACGCGGCTGCCTTTATCTGCGAAAAAGCGCCGAAGCGGCTCGCCGGCGGATTGGCATACATTGGCAACCACACATTATATATCTTCGTGTTCCACCTCTTGGCGTTCAAGGCGGCGGGCGCGGTGAAAGTGGCGTGGTACGGGCTGCCGTGGCAGGCCATGGGCGGGCACCCCTATGTGCTTCAACCCGCCAACAATTTCATATTCTTCCTCCTCTACGTCCTTGCCGGCGTGGCCATTCCCCTGCTGTGGCTCGAGGGCTGGCGGAGGCTAAGCCCCCGCTTCGACTTCTCCATCAAAGCCCTGCTGCCCCTGCTCATGCAACTCGCCGTCCTTCTGTGCAAGTTAGCCGTGCGCGGCGGCAAAGCCATTTGGCGCGGCGGCAAGGCAGCCTTTCGCAGTTTCATCGAAAGCGTGAAAGCCGTGCTTGCGGCCTCGAGCTCGAAAGATGAATAAACAAAAAAAGAAGCCGCTTGTGAGCGGCTTCTTTGCATAACGATAAAATTCAAAAGCGTACTTGTACCAGTGACCTCCCAACCTCGTGGATTGCCGATAATATTTCTTGCTTCCTTTGTTCAGAAGGCGTTTTGGTCCCTTTAATATAACTGGCCAGTAATGACTGGCGAATACCAATTCTACGAGCCAAAGCTGAGACATTCAACTCTGGGTTTGAGAGGAACACTGTTTGCAAACCCGGAGCAGGTTCTTTGGTTTCAGGATAATAAAAGCTTTCAAAACTGATGTCCTCATCAATCTGCTCCCAGTGTATACCGTCTTCCCACAATTCGCAATCAGCCCGCTCCTCGGGCGTGGCACTCATTAGCCTGGGGTAAAAGAGAAGCGATTGGTAAAGTGTCTCGCCAGCCGCAGTCTTAACGTATATGCGATTATTATCAAACCAAAGTTTTACAATTTCCATTTTCATATGTTTCCTTTCTGTTTATAAGCATTATTCCAAGTCGACTGCGCTCGGCATCTATTCTCCATGGACGTTGAACCATTCTTTCAAAAATTCTTCTCGTTTTTCCTCAAGAATCTCTATCGCCTTTTTCAGATCGCCCGACTTCATTGTAGGCGCGTCCATTAGCGAACCGTCCAGCAAATTAAACTTTGCCATACCGCTCGCACTCTTTACATGGATGTGCGGCGGCTTATGCTCATTGGAATAGAAGAAAAAACGCAGACCTAAATAAAAGAATATTGTGGGCATTTTACAATTTACGTGGTTGTTCTTTCTGCAAATGTAGGTAATAATTTTATATCCTTTCCGCTTTCCTATAAGAAAAACGCGGAAAAGTTTGCATGAACGGGTAAAAGCATATATCTTTGCAATCGTATAATTGTAACTCCGCACAGATTATGACGAAACATATACTCACGATTATATTCTTTACCGCCGCGCTCTGCCTCCCGCTCACGGCACAGGCAAACGAGAGCCTGGAAGCACCCGAGGCAACGGCAATAGAAGACGCAAGAGGCGAAGTAGCCGTGACGCAGCAAGGCAAGAACATCAAAGTGCAGAATGCCTGCGGCATGACCTTGCAAGTGTACAACGTGACGGGCGCACTCGTTGCCACCTATCGCATCGACAGCGATGACAAGACCGTCACCCTCAACGTAGGCCGAGGCTGCTACATCGTGAAAGTGGGCAACGTGACCCGCAAAATCACTATCAACCACTAATCTTCATTCTAAGAATTTGCACACAGGGGGATAAACGACTGGCACGGTTCGTTTATCCCCTTTAATATTTGAAATGAACAAGCAAGCCGAACTGCAACGCCGCCTCATGAACCCCGAAACGCGCTATGCCGCCTTCGAGGAAGCCGTGCGCACCTACTCGCCCGTGCTCTACAACCAAATCAGGCGCATGGTGACGTGGCACGACGACGCCGACGACGTGCTGCAAAACACGTTCCTAAAAGCATGGCAGGCATTAGACAGTTACCGGGGCGATAGCCAGGTTTCCACTTGGCTCTACCGCATCGCCATCAACGAAAGCCTCACGTTTCTCTCCAAGCAAAAGGATAGCGCATCGCTCTCCGACGAAGAAACCGCCGGACTGGTGGCAGCAAGGCTCGAAAGCGACCCCTATTTCGATGGCGACGAAACGGAACGCCAGTTGCAGGCCGCCCTCGCCACCCTGCCCGACAAGCAGCGACTGGTGTTCAACATGAAGTATTTCGAGGAAATGAAATACGAGGATATGAGCGCGCTGCTCGGCACAAGCGTGGGCGCACTAAAAGCCTCCTATCATTTGGCAGTGAAAAAGATAGAGCAATTTTTCAATGAGATAGATTAAACTTTTACGTAATATACATGTCAAATAGATACAAAAGAGAGAAATAAGATGAAAGACTTTAAGCAACATAACCCATTCATAACGCCTGCCGGCTACTTCGACCAATTCGCGGCAAGCATCATGCAGCAGGTGGCACAGATGCCGGCGGCAGCCGTTCGCCCGGTGCGTTCGATGGTAGGGCGCATACAGATGTGGGTGTCTTATGCAGGCATCGCCGCCATCGTGGCATTGGTGTTCATCATCGGGCAGGGCGACCGCAACAGCCAGTCGACCGCTACCGACAGCACGGCGAGCGTCTCCATTCTTAGCAGCGCCCTCGCAGAAGCGTCGGATAAAGACTTAGATGCCGCCTACGATTATCTAACGTCAAACGAATCAACCATATACGACTATGCAACAGAAAATCCATAAAATCCTCTTCCTCTTCTTGCTCCTCATGGCAGGTGGCGCGGCATACGCCGCCGGCGCGGACAAAGGCAAGTGGCAGATGCAGCAGGAAGAACCGGGACCGCCTCCGCCCCACCACGGCGGCAAAGGCTGCAAGTTCGATTTCGAGCAGTTCCGCAAAGATCTCACAAAGCACATCTCCACCCGCGCAGGGTTCACTGCAAAAGAAGCGCAGGCGTTCTTTCCCCTCTTCTTCGAGTTGAAAGCCAAGCAGCGCAGTTACATGCGCAAAACGGTACGCGCCTATCGCCGCGTAGAGAAAGAAGACCTGAAAGAGAAAGAGTGCCAAAAGATTTTGCGCGAGGTGGAGAACCTTGAAAGCAAAAAGGACGAAATGGAACGCACCTACATGCAGCGCCTCGAAAAGGCCGTAGGCGCAAAGAAACTGATGAAAGCCCTCAATGCCGACCACGAGTTCGGCCGCAAGATGTTCCACAATATGGCAGGGCGCAAGCATTAAGCCCACGTAGCCTTTTTATATAAAAACGGGTGCAGTTCCGCGCGGACTGCACCCGTTATTTTTTTTGCCCACGGTGAAATATATTTTTGCCCACGAATCTCACGAATCTACACGAATTTTCGTGTCCTGTTTATTATAGGCGACCTGTACGGTCGCACGAATCTCACGAATAACTGCGCATGAATTAGTGAAAATTCGTGCGACCTTACAGGTCGCCATTTAATTCATTGAAAATGTTTCGTGTAGATTCGTGAGATTCGTGGGCAAAAAAAATACGTGGGGTAATTCGTCATCAGGTTAGTTTATTTCAACTCTTCGTGGCTGATGCCCAGAGCCGACATCAGCGAGTAGCCCAGGATTTCAGAATAAAAGCCGCGCCCCGTCTGCGGCTGCATGGCAAAGAGCGTCACCTCCTTGCCGCGCTCCGCCTTAGCGCAAAGCGAGCGCACGCGGTCGCCATACTCCTCCATATTGCCCACAACCATCAATCGCTCAACGCCCTTCGCCTCAAACAGCGCAGAGAGCGATTCGCAAAACAGGTCGGCGGCAGAGACAATCGGCTCAACGGGGCAGCACGACATCTGAAACTCGCCCAAGGCATCCTTAAACGCCAGCCCGTCCAACTCGGCAAACGAGGCAGGGCGGACGTTGTCGAACCCAGCCTTGTCCTTGACATGCAGGAAAGCAACCTGAATTTGGTTGTCGCCGGCTTTCAGTCCGCCGTCCAAAGCGATGCAGTCGAGCCAATGGCAAAGGTCGGCAGGCGGAATGCGCCGCCCAATCATACGTTCGAAATTAACGATAAGGTCAAACGCCACGGCATCCAGATAGTCGGCATCCACCAGTATGACATTAGGCTGCCACGCAGTGGTTTGCCCTTCGGCTTGTGCAGGATTATTCATTGGTAAAATGTTTTGTTAACGAGTTTACACATTTGCATGGTGACGCGTTGGTTGAATGGAACAAAAAC
>JALFJC010000141.1:0-2258 GCA_022775595.1 Bacteroidales bacterium
GCCGTGCCCAGGATTGCCCAGCCCGCCTCGCGGTCGGTACTCTCGGGGCGCAGTTTCCTGACGATTTTGAACAGCGCGAGGAATGCGAGGCTTGCCAGGAAGAGGGCGCGGAAAAACCAGAAGGCGCCGCCGATGAAGGTGTCGTAGCCCGACATGTTGCACACGATGCTCCAGGCATTTTGGCAAAACTGGTGCCACGTGTAGGGGTGGAGCACGTCGCCCGAGGCGTTGCCGTAGGTTTCGCTCAGCAGCCCGAGCGGGAAGAGCAGGTTGTGGAGCACGAGGAAGAGGAGGCTCCATTTCACGAACGGCACGTATAGTCCCTTAATGCGGCGAACTGCGTAGGTGCGCTCATCGCTAAGGTATTTTGTGTGGAAGAAATAGCCGGCGCAGATGAAGAAGGCCGGCACGTGGAAGATATAAAGCCCGTTGTTGAGCCATGCCGGTGCGCCGGCGTGCGACATCACCACGAAGATGATGGCGAAGGCCTTGACTATGGAAAACTTCTGGTCACGCATAAAGTCTGTCTATTGGTTGAATAATCATTGGATAAGAACAAAAACCATAAAAACCGCATGCGCCGTTTGAAGCCCAAGGGCACGCCGCCGGTCTTTGCTCGCCCTTAATCCCTGCGCAGCCAGTAGGGGCGTTTTGCAGAACGCCCGGAAAATGGTTTACGACATTCGTCGTGCCCTGCGGCGCACACGGCGGGCGTTTTGCAAAACGCCCCTACTGCCTATCAATGGCCCACACAGGACAAGCAGTTTTGATTGTTTTTGTTTCATTTATGCCGAAGCATAAAATCTGTCAATTATTATCATTCCTGGAATGCCCTGCCGGCGTTTCGGGGCGTCTACGAAAGGGGTGAGGAAATGGAAGAGCCAGCCCTTAAACTTTTTCCATTTGGGCATTTGCTTCCAGAGTTCGGGTGTTAAGAGGTAGCAGTGTTCGTCGCGGTCGCGGTTGAAGAGGCTGATGAGCTGGTGCGTGGTGGGCGCATCGGCGATGAGGAGGTTGCACTCGTAGTCGAACGAGAGGCTGCGGCTGTTGAGGTTGGCAGAGCCGATGAAAGAGTAGAGGCTATCGACCATCATGATTTTGCTGTGGTGGAAGCCGCCTTGGTAGACATACACTTTCACGCCGGCGTGCATCAGTTTATTCACGTTGTACTCCACGACGCGCGGCGTGATGGGGATATCTGATTTTTCCGACACCATCACCTGCACGTCCACGCCGCGCTGCGCTGCTTCCTTCAACGCCCGTTTCAGGTGCGGGCAGAGGGTGAGGTAGGGGTTGATGATGCGAATGCTGCGGCGGGCGGTGCTGATGGCTTCGAGGAAGGTGTCGTGAATGATGTCGGGGGTGACGTGCGGGTCGCGGTTCACCACGCCCACCTGTTTCCTCCCCGCCGTCGCGGTGGTATCGGGCGTGAGTTGCGGGAAGTAGTCGGCGGCGCGTTTCTCGCCGGGATAGTATTGCGGGCCGCTGATATTCTGCCCCGTCACGCGGTTCCAAAATCCGAGGAACACGGCTTGCAGTTCGCCCACGGCGTCGCCCTCCACGCGGGCGTGCAGGTCGTGCCAGCTGCCAAACTCGGGGCGGCCCGTGATGTAGTAGTCCGCCACGTTCATGCCGCCGGTGTAAGCCACCATGCCGTCGATGACCACAATCTTGCGGTGGTCGCGGTGCAGGGCGTGGTTGACGTAGGGGAAGCGCAGGGGATCGAAGTTGTAAATCTCTATGCCTTTGGCTTTCAGGCTGTCAAGATGCTTGCGGCGCAATGGGCGGTTGTTGGAACTGTTGCCGAAACCGTCGAACAAGGCACGCACCTCGACGCCCTCGGCCGCCTTCGCGCTGAGGATTTTGAAAAGTTCCTTGGAAATAGAGTCGTTGCGAAAGTTGAAATATTCGAGGTGAACGCTCTTGCGTGCCGCGCGTATGGCGGCGAAGAGGTCCTTGAACTTCTCGCGGCCGGAGGAGAAGAGCACCACACGGTTGTTGCCCGTGAACTTCACGTCGAAGCGGCTTTCGAGAAAGCGCACGATGGCCGTGTCGCTCCCGATTGCGGGCAGGGAGTCGGAGGGCAGGAACACGCTGGTCTCTGCCTTTGTCGCAAGAAAGAAAGTAAGGGTGGATATGATGAAGATGAGCCGTCTTTTCATGCTGTAATAAAGAACATAGAGGCGTGGATTCGCCCCTATGGCATATAATACCTGTTGGCTTAATCTGCCAATTAGTCAGATTCGCGATAAGGTCTC
>JALFJC010000005.1:0-3042 GCA_022775595.1 Bacteroidales bacterium
TGAGCCGATTAGGCTCACAAGCTCGGCGTTAAGACCAGCGGCGTAGCCCGCAGGGCTTCAAACGAAGCAAGATGTTTTTCATGGTTTTTATCCAAAAGCACATGAATTTGACAGTGCCTATTACCACTAAGCCACTATAAAATCTCTATAAAAATGACATTCAAGAAAAAACTGATTTCTGCGGCCCTCTTCCTCGCCGCCACCTCTGCCAACGCCCTACCCTACGCGCCGGAATTTATGCAATACGAACAAACCGACGACGGCAAGCTCGAATACATCAACTTCGGCAACTTCGACCGCTGGCTGATACGCAACGTAAAGGAAAGCGGCATCATCGGCGGCAAGACCAAGACGCTCTATTGCATCGCCCCCAACGGCACCATCACCAGCACCGACCCCTACAGAGGTTCGGGCGGCTCGCCTTGGGCCACGTCGAACGTGATGGCACGCGTGTCGCGCATCACGAAGACCAATGTCAGCGTCTACCGCGAGGAACGCCCGGGCCACGGCTACTGCGCCAAGCTCTATACGCACCTCGAAGAGTGCAAGGTGCTCGGCATCGTGAACATCAAAGTGCTCGCCGCAGGTTCCATCTATCTCGGACAGACGCAGGAACCTATTACCGGCACGAAAAACCCCATGGCCAAGCTCAACGCCGGCATCAAGTTCAGCCGCCGTCCCAAAGCCCTCGTCTTCGACTACAAAGTAAAACTCTCCGGCCAGCCCAACCGCGTGAAGCAGACGGGCTTCGGCAAGGTGAAAACCATTCAGGGCATGGACATGCCCGACTGCATACTCTACCTGCAAAAACGCTGGGAGGACGCGCAGGGCAACATCTACGCCAAGCGCGTGGGCACAATGGTGAAACGCTTCAACAAGAATACCGACTGGGTGAACAACGCCCGCTTTGAAATCCACTACGGCGACATCACCAAGGAAAAGTTCTACAATTCGAGCATGGCGCTTACCACGGGCGAAGTCACCAAGTATGCCAAAAACTCCAAGGGCAAAATGGTTCAGGTTCAGGAGGTTGGCTGGGGCGATGCCAACGACACGCCCACGCACATCGTGCTGCAATTCGACTCGAGCCACGGCGGCGCATATATCGGCAGCGTTGGCAACACGCTTTGGGTAGACAACGTGCGCCTCGCCTACTAAAAAGCCCTCCTTCTTATAGGAAACTTGCGCTTTTTTGCTAAAACCAACATAGTTTTTTCAAAAAAACTCGTAAATTTGCTGCTCCTTTCATATATAATATTGTATATGAAGGGAGCAGTGCCCGTTTTAATTATATTCATTGCAATGAGTAGGGGCGTTTTTCATAATGTCGGCTGCACTCGGCATAGTTCGAAAAAGTTCGGCTATGCGCTCGCTTGCACGCCATTTGCAAAACGCCCGGCAAATGATTGCCTTCATTGATTTTCCTTTCGGCGCAACGGGCGGGCGTTTTGCAAAACGCCCCTACTCCCTTCGCCGCACATCCTTTTGAAACATCTTTTTTAATTCACTTTTTTATTAACCAATCATCAACAAAAGATTATGAAAAAAGTTCTTCACATCTTTTTTCTGTGCCTCATGTCGTTGGTGGCGTTAGTAGCGAATGCTCAAATCACTTCTGTAAGTGAATTGAACAACACGACCACGTACACGTTGAAAACAACGGAGCGCGGTTATTTCCTCTACAACGAAGCCACCTCTACCGAGGCGCTCACGTCCTCTTACAACCTGGACGGCGGCCAAAACGCCACGCCGACTGGTGAGGCGTCACAGCAGTTTGCTTTCCTGCGCGGTACAAACACGCCCGAAGGCAAGTATTATTTGTACAGCGTTGGTGCTGGCAAGTTCGTAGGCTTTAACACCTCCGATGTTAAGACCTATCTGAAGGACGCACCCGCAGTTTCCGACCGAGTAACCCTCACGGCATCAGGTTCAAACTTTATCCTCGCCGACGCAACCAACCGCAAGGTTAACATCTCCACTTGGCAGGCATTCCTTGGCGTTAAGGTTGTTTCTTGCGACCCCGACGGCGGCAACCTCCTCGTGGTTACGGCTGTAAACACGAGCGCAGACTTTGCCGAAGCCCTCGCTGTTATTGATGCACTTGAAGCTCCCACGCCGCGCGAGGACTACTATGTTTGCTTCGACAAGTCGGCTACACACAGCGACACGGGTCGCGACGTTGGCTCTGTTTCCTTGACCAGCCCCGCTTACGGCGCGCAGTCTATCACCGTCGCTGAACCCAATAAGGTTTACAACGACATGACCTCTGCCGAAGGTTTCAAGGTTGCTCCGGGCGAGGCCGTAGTTCCCGCCATTGCTTATCCGGCAAGTTGGATGCACGGTTTCGTTTATGTAGACCTTGATGACAGCAAGCAGTTTGAAGTTGAAAGCGTAGACGCTGCCGAATTGGTTACGTACAATTATTATAATGGCGTGAACAAAGCCGGTACGACCACGTCTACTGCTGAAGCTTTCAAAACCCCGTTCCCCTCTTTCACCGCTCCGAGCGAACCTGGCACATACCGTATCCGCTTCAAAGTGGACTGGGCAAGCTATGACCCCGCAGGTGCAGCCGGTGCTAACGGCGACGGTACAGGAAGCAATGGTATTATTGCCAACAGAGGCTCTATCATCGACGCTCTTATCGTTGTTGCCGAGCCTCCTTCGGTTAAGTACAACGTAACCTTCACCTACAAGCAGAACGGCACCGTAATCGGCACGACCTCTCAGGAAGTATTCGAGGGCGGCCCCGTTCCCGCATTCTCAGTTCCCAGTTACGTAGAAACATCTGTTGAAGGCACAATACCCGAGACCGTAACGGAAGACCTCAACATCGTGGTCAATACGACGGTTAAGGCAGACTGCCCCTTCAAGATGTACGCTTCTACCGAAGCAGAAGACGTCGTTTGGACGGCACTCACGCTCAAGCGCACTCCCGCCCTCTACCTCTACGCCACGGAAGACGGCACGCAGATCAGCAACACCGCTGTCGAGACGTTGCCTACCGACGAAACGTTGAAGAAGTACGCTTGGTGCCTCGTC
>JALFJC010000080.1:0-8966 GCA_022775595.1 Bacteroidales bacterium
GCTCTGCTATGCTTCAGACTGCGATGCAAAGGTACAGAGCCATTTGTTAACCGACAAATGAATAAGCAGCAAACTTACCACGCAATTTGACCCATTGAGACATAGTATGGTTAGATTACCACGCAATTTGACCTATACGCCAATAAAAATATGCGTGGGCAATAAAAAAAATATTTGTGGACAATAAAAAATATTCCGTGGAAAACTTATTCTTTTTGCCTAAAACCATTTGCCCGCATCAAGCAATAAGCCATTATGTTATATGAAACTCAAAATAAATGCGTAATTTTGCGCAGTAAAATACATTATACGCATGCTTACAATCAAACAAATCCTTGACGACAAGGAAGCCGTGATACGCGGTTTGGAGAAAAAACATTTTGAAGGCGCACGCGAAGCCATTGAGGGCGTGCTCGAAATCGATAATCGCCGCAAGACGGCGCAGGCAGCCGTTGACGGACTCAACGCACAGATGAAAACGCTCGCCAAGAGCATCGGCGCATTGATGAAGCAGGGGAAAAAGGATGAGGCAGAAGGCATCAAGCGCGAAGTGGAAGGCTTGAAAGAACAGGCAAAGGCACAGGAAGAAGCCATGAAAGCAGCCGAGGAAGAACGCCGCCAGCTCTTGCTCACCATTCCCAACGTGCCTTACGATCTCGTGCCCGAGGGACGCTGCGCGGAAGACAACGTCGTGGTGAAAACGGGCGGCCACGACACTGAACTCCCCGAGAACGCCCTGCCGCACTGGGAACTCGCGAAAAAATATAACCTCATCGACTTCGACCTCGGCGTGAAAATCTCCGGCGCAGGCTTCCCCGTCTACATCGGACAGGGTGCACGCCTGCAACGCGCCCTCATCAACTTCTTCCTCGACGAGGCACGCGCCGCCGGCTACACGGAAATCATGCCTCCCACGGTTGTGAACGCCGCTTCCGGCTACGGCACGGGTCAGTTGCCCGACAAGGAAGGTCAGATGTACCACTGCGAGGTGGACGACCTCTATCTCATTCCCACAGCCGAGGTGCCCGTGACGAATATCTACCGCGACGTAATCATCGACGAGAAGGACCTGCCCATTAAAAACTGCGCCTACACGCAGTGCTTCCGCCGCGAAGCCGGCAGCTACGGCAAAAACGTGCGCGGACTCAACCGCCTGCACGAGTTCTCTAAGATTGAAATCGTGCGCATAGATACGCCCGAACATTCCGACCAGTCTCACCAAGAGATGCTGGCACACGTGGAGTCGTTGCTCCAAAAGTTGGAATTGCCTTACCGTATCCTCCGCCTCTGCGGCGGCGATATGAGTTTCACGGCCGCCATCTGCTACGACTTCGAGGTATATAGCGAAGCGCAGAAGCGTTGGCTCGAGGTAAGTTCCGTGTCCAATTTCGACACCTATCAGGCCAACCGCCTGCAATGCCGCTATCGCAGCGCAGAGGATAAAAAGATCCGCATCGCCCACACGCTCAACGGCTCCGCGCTCGCCCTGCCGCGCATCGTGGCAGCCTTGCTCGAAGACTTCCAGACGCCCGAGGGCATCCGTATCCCCAAGGCCTTGCAGCCTTACATGGGGTGCGACATGATTAAGTAAGATTTTAGTAGACGAGTTTTTGATTAAGGTTTCACGGGTAGGGGCGTTTTGCAAAACGCCCGCCCAATATTATTGCAAGGCTTAATCAATGAGGCAATCATTAACCGGGCGTTTTGCAAAACGCCCCTACTCGTGAGACATAATTGTCTTGTTTACTATAATTATAAGATTTTCCTCAAATCCCAAAAGATGCCGCGCATTCTTGCCCTCGATTACGGTAAGCGCCGCACGGGCATTGCCGTTACCGACCCCCTGAAAATCATTGCGAACGGGCTGACGACCGTAGATACCTCCAAACTCCTCGATTGGCTCAAAGACTATGTGAGCCGCGAGAGCGTGGAACTCTTCGTCGTCGGCTTACCCACGCAGCC
The DNA here is from genome assembly GCA_022775595.1 of Bacteroidales bacterium. Classification (GTDB taxonomy): domain Bacteria; phylum Bacteroidota; class Bacteroidia; order Bacteroidales; family Bacteroidaceae; genus Alloprevotella. The sequence continues at coordinate 1,963 of JALFJC010000080.1, forward strand.
TGACGGGCGGCCGTCGGAAAATCAGCAGCGCGTCAAGTCGTTTTGCGGCGAGTTGCGCAAGGCTTTGCCCGACATACCCATCGCTTTCTACGACGAACGCTTCACCTCCGTGCTTGCCCACCGTGCCATGATCGATGGCGGGCTGGGGCAGAAGCGGCGGCGCGACAAAGCCCTTGTCGACGAAATCAGTGCCTGCATCATTCTGCAATCCTACATGGAGAGCAAAGGGCAAATCATTTAGTTAATTTATTAGTAGACGAGTTTACAAGTAGACGAGTAGACGAGACAGAGATGTTTTGTAAAATATAAATATATATGAGTAACTTGTCTTGTTTACTTGTATACTGGTTTACTTGTTTACTAAAACGTTTCTTTTCATTATGATTCTTCCCATTTACACTTACGGACAATCCGTGCTGCGCAAGGTCGCTTCCGACATCACGCCCGACTATCCCAATCTGCCGCAACTCATCGAAAACATGTTTGAAACGATGTATCGCAGCGACGGGGTAGGGTTGGCTGCGCCGCAAATCGGGCTTGACATTCGCGTGGTCGTCATCACGCTCGACGTGCTCAAAGACGATTATCCCGAATATGCCGGCTTCAACAAGGCTTATATCAATCCGCATATCCTCGAATACGATGAGAGCGAAACGGTCTCGATGGACGAGGGTTGCCTCTCCCTGCCCGGCATTCATGAGCCCGTGCGCCGCCCCAAGCGCATACGCGTGCGCTATCAGGACCCCGACTTCACGGAACACGAAGAGTGGGTCGACGGATATTTGGCGCGCGTGATGCAGCATGAGTTCGACCACCTCGAAGGCAAGGTCTTTACCGACCGCATTTCGCCCCTGCGCAAGCAGATGGTAAAGAGCAAACTGGCCAGTTTGGCCAAAGGCAAAGTCCGCTGCTCCTATAAGGTGAAGACGGCAAAGTAGGGACGTAATCATTGCCTTCTTATTCAGTTTTATTTTCTGCCTCGATGTCAAATTACGAAGCATTATATCGCCAATGGCAGGCTTTGCAGCCGGTAAAGGAAGAATACCGGCAGAGGCTTGACAGGAAGTTTATGTTGGAATTTAATTTCAACAGCAACCACATCGAGGGCAATACGCTCACTTACGGCCAGACGGAGTTGCTGCTGCTTTTCGGCAAGGTGGCAGAGGCGGCCAACATGAAAGACCTCGAAGACATGAAGGCCAGCAATGTGGGGCTGAATATGGTGAAAGCGCAGGCCGTGTCGCAATATCCGCTCACCGAAACTTTCATCAGGCAGCTCCACCGCACCATTCTGCGTGAGGACTATACCGTTTACCGTAATCTTCCCGGCGGAGAGCATACTTCCTACGTAGTCCATGCCGGCGTTTACAAAACGCGCCCTAACAGCGTCATCACCCGTACGGGTGAGCGCTTCGATTATGCCTCGCCAGAGGAAACCCCGGCACTGATGACCGACCTCGTGGCCTGGTATCGCGAGGAGGAAGAACGGGGCAACCTTTCCCTTTCCGAACTCTGTGCCCTGTTTCATTACAGATACATTCGCATTCATCCTTTCGAGGACGGCAACGGGCGCATTGCGCGGCTGCTGGTCAACTATATCCTTTGCCGCCACGGCTATCCGATGATAGTGATCAAGAGCAGCGACAAAGATGCCTACCTCAACGCGCTCGGCTGCTGCGATGCCACCGTGGGAACAACGCCCTCCGTGGGCGCACATGCCGAAGCGGTTCAGATTAAGCCCTTTACTCAATACGTCGAAGCCTGCATGGAGCGTGCGCTCTCCCTTTGCATCAAGGCCGCGAAGGGAGAAAGCATTGAGGAAGATGATGATTTCCTCAAAGAACTCAAAATCCTTGAATTCCAAAAGAAGCAAGACGCCGCCCAAAACGCTTCGGGGCGCAACTATTCGGCAGAGGAGGTGTGGAATGTGCTCGATTTCGTGTATTTTCCCATTTCCGAGGGTTTCGAAAAAGCCATAAAGGCCGCCGACAGCGTGTTTCGCTTCACCCATGCCAGTTGGAGCAGTTTGTTGTCAAAGTCGAACGACAAGGGCGATGCCGTGCAAATAACCCGCACCCTGCGCAACGCCGCTACGCCCCAAGTGCTCGATTATGCCGATCAGGCAAAGTCGGTTTGGTTTGAATGTGCTTTGCTCAACCCTACGCACCCCAAGCCGGTTCAGCTGGCGATAGAGCGGCAGTTTTACGTTACCTTCTACGGCGACCATTATTTTGTCGACGGCATTCTCAACAAGAATTTTCCTTATGGCTGCTTTCCTTCGGAACAGGAAAAAGCAGAGGTCGTTGCGCGTTTCAAGGGCGATTTGCTGGAAAAGCTGAAAAAAGAATTATAACCTTGCCGCTTGGCAAACATCCGTGGCGGACGTTTTTTCACGCCCCTACTCATAAATATATATCCACAAAAACTATGACTTTGCGCCTCAAAATGTTTCTTCTTGCAGTGGTGGTACACATTGCCGCTGCTACGGCGCAGCTCAATGTGGACATGACCATTATGCTCGGGCGCAACGCCTTGGGCATGGACGATTACCTTTCGGCTATCCATTATTTCAATCAGGCCATCGCCGCAAAGCCTTTTCTTTCAAAACCTTACTTCTACCGCGCCTACGCCAAGTTTACGCTCGAAGACTATTCCGGCGCAAACGACGACTGTACGGCGTCCATCAATCTCAATCCTTACATGGCGGAGGTGTATAGCCTGCGCGGACTGTGTCGCATCAACCTCAAAGACTATGCCGGCGCGGAGCAGGACTATACGCGCGTGCTCTTAGAGATGCCCGACGACCAAGGCTGCATCTACAACCGCGCCCTCTGCCGCCTGCAACTCAAAGACTATGCCCGCGCCGACAGCGACCTCACCAATATTCTTAACCGTTGGCCCGGCCTTTCGCGTGCCTATCTCGTCAAGGCACAGATCCGTCTCGAAGAGAAAGACACGCTCGGCGCGCTGGCGTGGATGGACACGCTCCTTGTGAAGAAGCCCCGCGAGCAGGCGGCTTGGAGTTTCAAGGGATATTATGCCTTGCAGCACGAGGACTATACCGCCGCCGACTCTTTCCTCACCCGCGCCATCGAACTGCGTCCCGACGACCACGAATATTACGTGGCGCGTGCCCAGGCTCGCCAGTCGCTCGACCGTTTCAACGAGGCTTTGGCCGATTACGACAAAACGCTCCAACTGGTGCCCGAGCATTTCGTGGCACACTACAATCGCGGCCTGCTGCGCTCGCTCATCGGCGACTATAACCGTGCCATTGAGGACTTTACATTTATCCTGAAAAAAGAACCCGACAACACGCTGGCGCGTTACAACCGCGCCGAATTGCGCGAAAAGGTAGGGCAGTTCCGTGGGGCGATTGCCGATTACACGGAACTCATCAAGGCGTACCCCAACTTTATTTACGGCTATATGGCGCGTGCCAACTGCCGCCGAAAAATCGGCGACAAGGACGGCGCGGCAAAGGACGAGACCGTAGTGGCGCGCAGCACGCTCGACCTTACCTATCAGCAAAACAAGCCGAAGCAAAGGGATATCCGCCACGTGCGCAAGCGTTCCGAGCATGCTTTGGAGCAATACCGTCAGTTTGTGGAGGAAGACTCGGGCAAGGTGCTCGACATCCTTGGCGACCTCTACGGCAAGGTGCAAAACCGCAAGGCCGAGCAAGAACCGCTGCCGATGTTTGAACTAACGATGCAAAATCGCAGCAAGCGCAAGCACGCCGCCACGGCATTCCTGCCCGAACTCAAAGACCTGCAAATCCTGGACACACCCGAGCGCCGTCTTGTCTTTTCTACGGTTGCCGAGAAAGGCAATATCGACGAGGCGCGGCAGGACGAGAGCCGCCTTGCCGCAGCCCGCACCGCCCTCGCGCCTGCTGCCGGTGCGCTGCTCGCTTCGGTGGTTCAGGCATCGCTCTACAATTACGAGGCGGCCATAGCCGAGGCCGAAGCGGCTGCCAAGGCGGACACGCTTTCGCGCCTGCCGCTCATGCAGCTGGCGGCATTGCTGGCAAGGCAAGCGCCGGCCGACGGCATTGCCGCCGGCGAAAAAAACGCCTCCACCGAGGCCGCCCTCACGCACAGCAACAAGGCCCTGCAAACCCTCGACAAGGCACTGACGCTTTCGCCCGGCGACGCATATATATATTACAACCGTGGCTTCCTCTACATGCAGCGCGGCGACATGAAGGCAGCTGCCGACGATTTCACCCGTGCCATCGAAAAAGATCCCCGTCTGGCCGAGGCCTATTTCAATCGCGGCATCGCTGGTCTGCGCTCCGGCGACACCTCTGCCGCCATGCGCGATTTCAGCAAGGCGGGCGAACTTGGCATTTATCAGGCATACAATCTTTTGAAACAATGTATGCAGAAAATTGATAAGCCGTAGGGGCTGCAACGCCCCGTGTGGCGATAAGGGTGACGCGCTCAATGCGCGTGGCATTTTTGCGCTGGCGCAAAAATGCCGAATGTATTATTCGCGGCACACGCTTCCCCAGGCGTTGCCTGGGGCTAAGGGCAACAACTGGGCTTACAGCCCGCCCCAATGATACCCATGGCATAAATCAATGCACTAAACATTTTCGGGTGTTTGCAAATAAAAAACTCCGCACGCAGAGCATTCTGCGTGCGGAGTTGCATTTAACGGTTTAGGGTTATTCTTTATCTGATAACCGTTTTGCCGTTGAGGATAAATACGCCCTGTGCGGGGGCTGCGTTGAGGCGGCGGCCGCTGAGGTCATACATCACGTCCTTCGTCTTGTTTTCGGTGTTGAGGCTGTCGATGCCCGTATCGATGCCGCCCGTGATGGTGAGCAGAGCGTCGACAATCTGTCCGCCGTTGGCGAGTATGCCGTTAGAACCGGTAGCCGTGCCGTCTGCTGCGAGCTGGCCGCCCGGGTCTATGCTGTTCCAGTCGATTTTGAAGCGAATGCGGTACGTGCCGTTCGTGCCGGGAGCGGTGAACGAGGGAGGATTAACCACGGCGCGGTCGTTGCCAGTAATGCGGGTGCCTGCCGAGTTGTAACCGCTGCTGTCATCGTTGAAGTTGCCCGAGTAGAACGAGAAAGCATAGACTTCCGTGTCGGTCTGCGTAGTGCTGCCTTCGGTGAAAGAGAAATGCTTATCGTTGTCGGTATCGATGTATACGTAGCCGTGCATCCAAGAACCTTCCCAGTCAAACGTTGTTGTCAGCGTGCTGCCTGCGGTGCAGGTGAAGTGCGCATTCTCGTCTTCGGTGAGGTCGATGTAGGGCTTGCGGCTGGAAATCGTGACTGCCTGTGCCGTTTGGCCGCTTTCGGTCAGCGTGATGCTTCTGATGTAGCGGTCGGTGCGCGTTGCGGAAGCGTCCTTGTCGAAGTTGACGGGATAGTCCTCGGCAACCTTAATCGTGTAAGAGAGGTTGAACGCGGGGTTGTAGGTTGCGCCGTTGCTTACGCCCTTGTCTTCGGCTGAGGTATCAACATTGCTGTCGAAGATGAACTTCTCGGGCACTGCGATGCGGTACGTGCCGTTGGTGGCGAGTTCCTCTGCGAGCGTAACGATTACCTTCGTGCCGTCAGTTTCGCTCTTGGCGAAGGAGGCGGTAGTAACGGTCGTGTTGGAAGCGTCTTTCACTTCGAGAGCCGTTTCAGTCACGAGACCTACTTCTGCGGGGAAGGTCAGCGTAACGGTGCTGAGGCTTTCAAGGCGGCTGCCGTTTTCAGGGTCGGAAGCCGTGAAGGTGAACGTGTCAGACGGAGCTTCCACTTCGGAGAGCGAGCCGTCGAAGGCGAATACGCTGCTGCCGGGGAGCGTCACGGTGAGTTGCGTGTCGTAGCTGATGGCCTGGCCTTCGGCGAAGCCGGGGAGGGCATCCTGTACGCTGAACGACTTAACGAAATACATTGCGCCGTTCACGTTAGCGGGAATGTTGAGCGCGTCGCGCAGTGTGAAGGTGTAGGTCTGCGAAGAGTTGCTGCCGTTGCGCAGGGCGAGGGTAGCCTTTGTGCCGTTCCAAGAAGCCCAACCGTATACGTTGGCCTTAGAACCGTCCCAAGGATTGCCGCCCACCCAGTGAGCATCGGGCAATACGTCGGCATTCTTCTCCTGCCACCTGATGCACTCGGCGAGGTCGCCCCAAAGAGCACCGCCGTTGATGTTGTTCATGCGTTCATAGTCGTTGTAGAGTTCCACCATGCCAGAGCCGCATACGAAAGCGCAGCGCAGTTCGCGGCGTGCGGGTTCGTAGGCCATGTTCTTGCTCACCTGTCCGTGGGTAGAGAGAATGAAGCCGTGGGTCATCAGCGTGTTGATGGGGCAGATGGGAGAGTTCGTCACGTAGTTCTGGTAAACGAGGCGGTCGCGGTAGGTAATCCAGTTTTCGCGGTCGATGCTGTTGTTGCCAATCGTGCCGTAGTCGCCTTCCTGACGCCAGGTAGCGTCGGTGTAGTGATACCAGAAGGGGCTTGCCCATGTGCCGACGGTGGTGTTGAAGAAGATGTCGCGCTTGAGCTCTTCGCGTACGTAGCGTTCGAGGCGGATAATGCCTTCGGCGTTCTCATTGCCCGTGTCGCCTGCATCGGGACCAACGGCAGAGAACTGTGCGGAGATACCGTCGAACTTGAAGAAGTTGAAGTCGCCCTGGTTCTTCGTGAGGTTTTCGGCGGCAGCCTTAAACGTAGCGTAGTATTCGGGGTTGGAGAGTACCATAGACTGGCCCTTGTTGGTCCAGTACTGGCGGCGGTAGTTGCCGCTTTGGCCGTAGCCGCCCACCGGGCCGAGCCATGCGCCAACGCCTGCGCCCATCTCAGCTGCCTTAGCGGCCATGTCGCGCATTTCGTTGGGGAAGCCTGAGTGGAAGGTCCACGTGCCGTAGTTGTCCCAGCCGTCGTCGATGACGAAGCTCTTAGGACCTACGCCGTAAACATCATAGAAGTCGCTCTTCCAGTGGTTGAGCACGTCGAGCACCTGATTGGCGTTCATGTTTTTGGTAGGATCGGCTGCGTT
>JALFJC010000087.1:0-2584 GCA_022775595.1 Bacteroidales bacterium
TTTGCCGAGACGCCCATGCCCTTTGCACCAATGGCTTCGGTAGGCGAATATGCCGTGCTGCTCCTCATCGAGGTGTTCGTCATCGGTATGCTGCGTGTCTATACCTCTGCGAACGCCCTGACTGTACGATTGATACTTATCACGCTCGCCTGCGCCGTCGTTCCCCTTACCGTTTCCGCTTGGATTGTGTCTTTCGACGTGGTTTGGGTGCTTATCCTCCTCGTATGTGCCACGGCGTTCTATCTGGCCTGGCTCTCCCTGCGCGACCGCGTGTCCAATTATATCTATATTGCCCTCTTCGCCCTCGGTTCGGCGGCCTTTCTCTACGCCTCCGACTACGTGCTCAACCACGTGCTCGAAGATCACCAGCGCACGCGCATACAGGTGCTGCTCGGCATGAACGACGATACCCGCGCCGCCGGCTACAACGTCCACCAAAGCAAAATCGCCATCGGCTCGGGCGGGCTGGAAGGCAAGGGCTTTATGAATGGCACGCAGACCAAACTGCGCTACGTGCCCGAGCAGGACACCGACTTCATCTTCTGCACTGTGGGGGAGGAAGAGGGCTTTATCGGTTCAGCCGCCGTGCTTCTGCTGTTTCTCGCGCTCATCTTGCGGCTCATCTACTTAGCCGAACGGCAGAGCACGGTGTTCGGGCGCGTCTACGGCTATTGCGTGATGAGCATCCTGCTCTTCCACGTCTTTATCAACGTAGGCATGGTCATGGGCCTCACGCCCGTCATCGGCATACCGCTGCCGTTTTTCAGTTACGGCGGCTCGTCGCTATGGGGCTTCACGCTCCTGCTCTTTACTTTCCTGCGCATAGATGCTGGCCGCAAGCGTTCGCTTGTGTAGCGTTATTTTAAAATTATATTTTGATGAAAAAGAATATCCTCCTCGCGGTGCTCTGCCTTGCAGCAGTGGTTACCATCATTCTGCTGAAAATAGGCGATGGCAGCGGCACACATGCCGGCCGGGCAGCCGCTAAGCATGCAGTACCCGTTGCCGTGCCCGACACCACGCTGCCCTCTTCCGTAAAGTCCGACTCCGCCGCATACGGCACACATGCCGCCCAACTCTTGCCCGACTCCCTGCTGGTGGAGAAAGACCGCCGCCCCGCCTATGAGGCAGGTTATGAAGACGGCTACCTTGCCGGGCTCGACGACGGCGCAGCCTCTGCTCCGCAAGCCTCCTACGACGAAACCAGCACTTTCCCCTCTGCCGCCGAGCGCAAACGCTATGCCGAGGGCTACCGCGAGGGTTATGCCGAAGGTCTCGAAAACGGCAAGTCCGGCAAGCAGTTTAATATTGAAGTAGAGTAGGGGCGTTTGCAAAACGCCCCTACTCCCGGCACTAATAATCAATATACCTGAAAAAGGGGCGCGCCTCACGGCGTGCCCCTTTCTCATCTTATAAACATTACTATATTGAAACATTATTGCATGTCGTATTCGCTGCCATCGCGCATGTTCGACCAAATATTGTCATCATAAAAACCTTTCTTGTTGGTCATAGGCGCGGTGGTGGTTTCGTCTTCATCGTCACCGATGGTTACGCTTTTGCTCGCAGAAAGGAGCATGGACTGTTCGGCATAAAGGTTAAACACGGCGGCTTTGGGGGCTGTATATAGTTTCTTCTGTGTCATAGTAGGATATTTTTCTGTTTGTTTTTACTTTACTTGGATAAAATCTCTTTGTTCGCGGTTTATTTCACCATGAACTTACGGCCGTTTTGCAGGTAGATGCCCGTGCGGAGCGTGCCCTGAATGCGGCGGCCGCTGAGGTCGTAGACGGGGGCGTTCTTGTCGAGTTCAGTTTCGGCAGCGGGCAGGAGCGTGTCGATGCCAGTCGTCGTGCCGTCGAAGTCGATGTAGAATGCGCTCGTCGGAGCAGAAGTAAAGTGGAGGAACGCGCGGTTTGCGGGGATTTGGGTAATGCTGCTGGCGGGTTTGAAGAAACCAATCTTGGAAGCACTGTTAAATCCGAGCGTGCGATAGAGCGCGTGGTCGTCAGAAGAAATATCCAGCGTTACGTTCGTACCGTAAAGAATCGGGGCTTCTGCCGTAGGCGTGGTGCCGCTTTCGGCAAAGAGCAGGGTGGCGGAAGTTTCGCCGCTGGTGTTTTCAATATAAATGCCGGTGTTGGCAGCTACGGTCGTGGCGGCTTCGACAGACAGCGTGTTTTCTGTGTGCGACTTCTCAATATAGAGTTTCGTAGCGGTGTCTTCTTCGGGCAGGGTGAGGGCAACGGGGGCGCAGGTGGTGGCATACGATGTGCCGTCTTTCAAGGTCAGGTTAATGGTAACGCTCTTGGCGAGGCGGAATTTCCAAGTGTCGTTTGCGTCGACGGTCAAATCGGTTGAGCCGTTGTTCAGTTTGTAAGCCTGTGCCGTGCCCGTGGCGGTCTCTCTGTCACATCTACAGAAGGACAAGAATGGAGATGGACAACTTGACTCTCGATTCAGACTAATCTACGTCTTTGACAGTCTAATCCAAGACAAGTACTACTTCCGTTACTGTGCCTCCAAATTGTACAAGATGATAGAAGAGGATACCCAAGAGGAGATTGAAGACAAATGCGGTCTC
>JALFJC010000107.1:0-9321 GCA_022775595.1 Bacteroidales bacterium
CGAGGAACGGCAGGCTTTCGATGTCGCCCACCGTGCCGCCGATTTCTGTAATCACAAAGTCGTAGTGGTTTTTCTTGCCGAGGAAGAGCATGTCGCGCTTAATCTCATCGGTGATGTGAGGGATTACCTGAATGGTCTTTCCGAGGTAGTCGCCGCGGCGTTCCTTCTCGATGACGCTTTGGTAGATGCGTCCCGTCGTGACGTTGTTGTTGCGTGTAGTCTGTATGCCCGTAAAGCGTTCGTAGTGACCGAGGTCAAGGTCGGTTTCCTGTCCGTCATCGGTAACGTAGCACTCGCCGTGCTCGTAAGGGTTAAGTGTCCCCGGGTCGATGTTAATATAGGGGTCAAACTTTTGAATGGTAATGTCGAAACCTCTGGCTTGCAGCAGTTTGCCGATAGATGATGAGATAATTCCTTTACCCAGCGAGGAAGCAACGCCTCCCGTAACGAAGATGTACTTAGTTTCAGCCACGATACTAATAATAATTAAGATGATAAAACTTTACGGGGTGCAAATTTACTACTTTCTTAGCAGAAACGCCAAGTTTTGCCTTAGTTTTGTGGCTGTTTGCGGAGGAGCGCAGAGAAGATTATGCAATGAGATTGCCGTGATGCTGATTTCCCCCAACAATTTCTTTTTCTGAATATACTGCAGCTAACTCTTCGGCTGCATGTTCACTGATAGCAGAAAGAAATTGCAACAAATGTGGCTTTGTAAGGGTGCGGTGCAGCCGCAGCCCGCCAGGACATTTGCAAAAGTCTGTAAAAGCCGTTCCACTTTCTGCGCAGAGCGTGATTTTGCCGTTTGCAATTTTTACGTCTCTGCCTTCTTGGAAATTTTGAAAGTTTAGGAAAATATAACGATGACGGACTTGCGGAAAATTTTCAGGCGGAAATTTTTTGCGCTTTTGTAAGTTCGGATTAACTATCCTATATGACCGCAAAAACTATCCTATAAGATAATTTTGACGATCACGGAGATAATTTTTACGAGCTTGCTTAAAATTTTTACGATCTTGCTGATAGTTGCTGGTAAAACAAAAGCAGGAAATGCGCTGTGCCGCGCTCTTCCTGCTTGCAAGGCAAATTTAATCATTTATCCCTGTTTGGACAAATCCAAAAAAGTGTGTACAAGTTTTGAATTGGTATAAATCAAAGCTTATTCCTCAATTTCCAATTCCAGCCCGTCGTAGGCAAGATGTATATGCTCGGGGAGTCGACGTTCCGCCTCGGCGTGACATTCCATATCGTGGCACATGTGGATGAGATAAGTTTCGCGCGCCTGCAATCGGCGGGCAAGGTCGCAGGCTTCCTCAACGGTCTCGTGACTGTGGTGCGGCTTGTGGCGCAAGGCACCAAGCACGAGGACGCTCGCACCGCTGGCATAAGGCTCTGCTTCGGGCGGCAGGGTGGAGATGTCCGTGATATACACCAGTCCGCCGATGCGGAAACCGAGTATGGGCAGTTTGCCGTGCATCACGGGCAGGGGCAGCACCTCCGTACCCGCAATGCGGCAGGGCTGCAAAGGCTGCAGCGTGTGCAGTTCGAGGTTGGGGACGCCGGGATATTTGTTTTCCACGAAACTATATGGTATGCGCCGCTTGATGTCGTCGGTGCAATCGCCGTCGGCATAGATTTGCACGGCATCGGGCCAGCCGAAGGGCCGCAGGTCGTCGATGCCGCCCACGTGGTCGTAATGCTTATGCGTGAGCAGCACGGCGTCGGGGCGCACGGCGCGGGGGAGGCGCAGCATCTGCTCGCGGAAGTCGGGGCCGCAGTCGATGAGAATAGTGCCACCCCCGCCGGTTTCGACCAGTGCCGAGGTGCGCAGCCGCTTGTCGCGCGGGTCGGTGCTGGTGCAAACGGGGCAGTCGCAGCCTATGACGGGAATGCCGCAGCTTGTGCCGCTGCCTAATATCGTAAGTTTAAGCATGGTGGTGGCGTTAATAAAAACGGTTTGTTGAGTTAAGCATTAAGTGCCTGGAAGGCACTACGGAGCGAAGCGACGATAACTGGGTACGCAGTGCCCGGTTAGACGATGCGACGCCGATGTGCCTGGAATTTTCGTGCAAACGAGAGCAATCAAGTTAACTTGATTGCCGAGTGCAGCCGAAAATCTCAAAGAAGAGGCACTACGCCACAGGACAGGATCTTAATACATTTCCACAGGCGTACTGCCTTCCAGGCAGAACCTATTTAATTGCCTACACCGGGCACTTCGTACCCGGTTACCATCGCTTCGCTCCGTACTGCCTTCCAGGCAGTTATTGCCTAATCTAAATAAGTATCAATCTCCAAACAATTATTTAAAAAGGCTTATCTCACTCCACAAAGTTTGCCTCGGGCGTAATCTCTACTCCAAACTTTGCTTGCACATCGGCGGCGATGGTTTGGGCAAGGTTGAAGACCTCGCGGCCCGTTGCGCCGCCGGCGTTAATCAGTACCAGCGCTTGCTTGTCGTAAACACCGACATGGCCCACAGTGCGCCCTTTCCAGCCGCATTGTTCTATCATCCAGCCGGCAGGAATCTTTACGCCGCCGGGCGCATCGTAGTGCGGCATGTCGGGATATTGCTGCTGCAAAGCCTCAAACTGCGGGCGCGGCACTACGGGATTCATAAAGAAAGAACCCGCGCTGCCCACCTCAGACGGCTCGGGCAACTTGCTGCGGCGGATATCTATTATAATATTGCGTAGCTCGCGGGCGGTGAGCGCAGGCAAGTCTATGCCGCGACGCTCCACCTCGTGCCCTATTGCGCCGTAGCCGATGCTGGGCGAGAAGACCGGTTGCAGGCGCAGCGTGACGCGGGTGACGATATATTGCCCCCGCGCCGCTCCCTTGAAGATACTTTGGCGATAGGCGTAGGCGCATTGCTCTTTGAGAAACGTGACGCGCTCGCCGTCGCTGACGCGCAGGGTTTCCACGCTCTCGATGATGTCGGCCACCTCAGCACCGTATGCGCCGATGTTTTGCACGGCCGCCGCACCCGTTTCGCCGGGAATGTACGAAAGATTTTCCGCGCCGTAATATCCGTGCTCCACGAGATAGTCCACGGCCTCGTCCCATACCTCGCCCGCACCGATGCACACCCGCAGGCTGCAGTCGGCGGCAGGCGCGAGCAGTTCGAAACCTTTGATGCGGGAATGGAGCACTGTGCCGGCGTAGTCGCCCAAAAACACGAGGTTGCTGCCGCCGCCGATGTGGAAATATTTTGTGCCGCCCAACTCGGGCAAGAGGGCAAGCAGGTCGTCCTCCGTGTCATACTCCACAAACTCGCGGCAACGGGCATCGATGCCAAACGTGTTATGATGAAGCAGGGAAAAGTCTGGGGTTCGGGTAATCATTTTCGAGTAAACAAGTAAACGAGTAGACGAGTAAACAAGTAGACTGGGAAAATCAATTTTCAAGTTTCGTGAGTAGCCACTCTCCGTCCTTCTTCTCAAACGTGAGGTTGCAACCCATGCCGCCGGAGGGGCTGCAAAGCATAAGGATGCGCTTAGTTGAGGAGCGGTAACTCTGTCCGTATTTGATATTTGTCATCACTTCGGTGGGCAGGTCCGGGCGATAGTCGGGCCATTGCTCCACGTCGAGCAGGCCTTCTATGTCTTCGAAATTATCATAATCGTAGGTCTTGAAGGCGAAGGGGTTTTCAATATGTTCGCTCTGATATTCCTCATCATTCGCGAAGCGGGCGTAGAAATGATAGAAATCGCTGTTTTCGTTTTTGTCAAAGCGATGCGAATTGATTTCGGTAAGCCGCCATTGCCCCTGCTCTTTATCGAAGATATATTGCTTGACGGTGTGCTGCGTGAGATAGACCCACTCCACAACCACGTGCTCCAAATCGGTGCGCTTAGGGTCGTTGAGCGAGCGCTCGCTGTCAAAAATAATTGTGTAAGTTTCGTGGCGTGAATAGAGCGGGTCAAACTTCCAGTCTTTCTCCATTACAGAAGACGCAACACCTTGTTTCACAACATTAAGCGGAAACTTGATGCGCTCTTTCTGGAACGCCTTATTCTTCATAAAGACAAAGATGAAATCATCAAACAACCCGTCGGCTTTCTTAGAGGGCGCAACCGTCACGGAGTCGGTCTCGGATTCCGTTTCCAGCGTGTCGGCCATCACGCTGTCGGCGGGCGTTTCTTCGACAGGCTGCTGCCCCTTGCGTGTGCACGAAAAAGAAAACAGGGCGCACGCCAACATCAAGAATAAAAACTGTTTCATCTATATCGTCTCTGTAAAACGCGGCAAAAATAACGCTTTTCCACGTAAGAAAATAGGTATTTGCAAAGAAATATTTAACTTTGCGCTTGTTTTTGAGGCTTTGCCTTACATATTTATATATATAGAACATCATGACTGAAAGAATCAATGCCCTGCTCGCAGAGGTGGAAAGCCTCGCAGCAGCCGACGAAAAGGAACTTGAAGCACTGCGTATCAAATATTTAGGCAAGAAAGGCCTGCTCAACGACCTTATGGCCGACTTTCGCAACGTGCCGGCGGAGCAGAAGCGCGAGACGGGACAGAAAATCAACGCCCTCAAAACTGCCCTCCAAGACAAACTCAACAACCTGCGCCAGTCGCTCGCCACGAAAGAGGACTCCCACGACGACCTCGACCTCACGCGCACGCCTTACCCCATTCAGCTCGGCACGCGCCACCCGCTCTCAATCGTTAAGAACGAGATTATCGACATCTTCTCGCGTCTTGGCTTTTCTATGGCCGATGGGCCGGAGGTGGAAGACGATTGGCACGTGTTCTCTTCCATGAACTTCGCCGAAGACCACCCGGCTCGCGACATGCAGGACACGTTCTTCGTGGAGCAGCATCCCGACATCGTGCTGCGCACCCATACGAGCAGCGTGCAGAGCCGCGTGATGGAGCACACGCAACCGCCTATCCGCGTGATTTGCCCGGGCCGCGTGTACCGCAATGAGGCAATCTCGGCACGCGCGCACTGCTTCTTCCATCAGGTGGAAGGACTTTATATCGACGAAGACGTGTCGTTCACCGACCTCAAGCAGGTACTCCTTACCTTCGCCCGCGAAATGTTCGGCCCGGACACCAAGATCCGCCTGCGCCCCTCGTACTTCCCCTTCACCGAACCCTCAGCCGAAATGGACATCTCCTGCAACATCTGCGGCGGCACGGGCTGCGCCTTCTGCAAGCAGACGGGCTGGGTGGAAATCCTCGGGTGCGGCATGGTAGACCCCAACGTGCTCGAAGCCAACGGCATCGACAGCAAGAAATACAAGGGCTACGCATTCGGTATGGGCGTTGAGCGCATCACGAACCTGAAATATCAGGTGAAAGACCTGCGCCTCTTCTCCGAAAACGACGTGCGCTTCCTCGATGAGTTCGTTTCGGCAAATTGATTAATACGTTTAACCGTAATTCCGAAGGTTAATGTAACGACAACATTGACAACAAGAGACAACTCCGAGTTCTACAATTTTGCGCTGAATATGACGACAACAGGGACAACGGGCGTATTTCATACGCCAACCCGCACGCAGAAAGACAACTGAAAGTTGTCGAAAGGTTGTCCCAGTTGTCGTCATAATTATAAGGCAACAAGGTATATATTTAAGTTGTCAAAAGTTGTCCCTGTTGTCTTAAAATAAATCCTCTGAAAGCCTCGTCTCTCACTAATACCCCATGATTCCCACCATCTACGACAGCGTTTTTGATTTTCTCTTCACCCACGGCATCAGCCTTGTGGCATCGCTGCGTATGGCCTTTGCCGCCACGCTGCTGTCCGTCTGCCTGCTATCGTGGATTGTGGGACTTATATTTCACTATGTCATCGCCCCGCCCATCGGCGCTTTTGTGAAACGCACGAAAGTACATTGGGACGACTATATCCTTTCGCCCACGATGCTGCGCGCCATGTGCAATATCGTCCCCGGCGTACTCTTCTATCATCTCTTCCCGTTATGCTTCGCCACGGCTGGGAGGGCGACGACTTCCACGCTTTACGTCCTTTTCGACCGCGCCACCTCAGTCTTCATCACGCTTACCGTGATGTGGCTGCTTATCACTTTTGTTAAAAACCTTGCGCGCGTGGCGGAGGAACTTATGCAAAAGCACCATTTACTCGGCGTACTTCAATTTGCCCGCATCATCATTTACTGCCTCTGCGGTATCACGGCTATCGCTCTCGCTTTCGGGCGCAACCCATTGACAGTATTGGTTAGCCTCGGTGCGGCCGCCACAGTGCTAATGCTCGTGTTCAAGGATTCTATCCTCGGTCTCGTGGCTGGTATCCAACTTTCTGCCAACAATATGCTCAAAGTAGGCGACTGGGTAACTATTGAAAAACTCGGCATCGACGGCACCGTGGAAGAAATATCGCTCACCACGGTCAAAGTGCGCAATTTCGACAAATCCGTCTCCACCGTGCCGCCTTACACGCTCGTGAGCGACTACTTCAAGAACTGGGACACAATGCAAAACCTCGGCAGCCGCCGTTTCAAGAAGACGCTCTACATCGATGCCAACACCGTGCGCCTGCTCACCAAACAGGAACTCGCCGACAAGAAGTTCCTGCCTTATCTCACCTCCGACGAGCGCAAGGGAGGCAACATGGTAAACCTCACGCTGTTCCGCCATTACGTGGAAAAGACGTTGCACAACCGCAAAGACGTGAATACGAACGACTGGATACTCACGCGCATACCGAACATCGAAGCCGGGCGCGGCGTGCCCGTGGAAATATGGTTTTATTTCCGCGAAACGGATTTCGAGAAATTTGAAGAACTTTCGGCGCAAGCCTTGGAGCAGTTCATGGGCGCCTTGCCCCTCTTCGGCCTCCGCCAGTTCCAGCTGCCAACCGGCAGCATGTAGCACCTCAGGCATTGCACGCGCCTATCTGCTAAGCAAAAGCACAAAAAACGCGCTTATCTGCGCAAAAAAGCAATATAAAAGTTTGGCAGATTTTGCCGATACCGCTAATTTTGCAAAAGTAAAACCCTTATTTTATAATTATAAAAGACATGGAATACTCACACGAAGTAAAGAACATGTGTTGCGTGGCCAAAGGCCCCAATCATGGTCCCGCTCCCATTCCCGAAGAGGGCAAGTGGGTGCAAGCCAAAGAAATCAAGGACATCTCCGGCCTGACACACGGTGTGGGTTGGTGCGCACCCCAGCAGGGTGCGTGCAAACTCACGCTCAACGTTAAGGAAGGCGTTATCGAAGAATGCCTCGTTGAAACCATCGGCTGCTCGGGTATGACCCACTCCGCCGCCATGGCCAGCGAAATCCTTCCCGGCAAGACCATTCTCGAAGCCCTCAACACCGACCTCGTTTGCGACGCCATCAACACGGCCATGCGCGAACTCTTCCTGCAAATCGTTTACGGACGCACGCAGAGCGCATTCTCCGAAGGCGGCCTCGTGATCGGCGCAGGACTCGAAGACCTCGGCAAAGGCCTCGTCTCGCAGTGCGGCACGCTCTACGGCACGAAGGTTAAAGGCACCCGCTACCTCCAGCTCACCGAAGGCTACATCACCAAGATGTATCTCGACAAGGACGACCAGGTTTGCGGCTACGAGTTCGTACACATGGGCAAGTTCATGGATGCCGTCAAGAAAGGCGTACCCGCCGACGAAGCCCTCAAGAGCGTTACCGGCACCTACGGCCGTACCAAGGAAGAGGACGGCGCAGTTAAATCAATCGACCCACGTAAAGACTAATTAAGGAGGACTGCAATTATGATTAGAGAAGTAAAATTTGAGTCACAAGACCGTCGTATCAAGCAGATTCTCGCTTGTCTTAACGCACACGGCATCGCTTCTATCGAAGAAGCCAACGAAATCTGTGAAGCCGCTGGCCTCGATCCTTATCAGACCTGTGAGGAAACACAGATGATTTGCTTTGAAAATGCTAAATGGGCATACGTCGTTGGTACTGCCATCGCACTCAAAGAGAAGGCAAAAGACGCTGTTCAGGCTGCCGAATACATCGGCGAGGGCTTGCAGGCTTTCTGCATTCCCGGTTCCGTAGCTGACGACCGTAAGGTAGGTATCGGCCACGGCAAGCTCGCAGCCCGCCTGCTCTCTCCCGAAACCAAGTGCTTCGCTTTCCTCGCCGGCCACGAGAGCTTCGCAGCCGCCGAAGGCGCTATCAAGATTGCACAGATGGCCAACAAGTCAAGACCCGCCGACAAGCCCCTGCGCTGCATCCTCAACGGTCTCGGCAAGGACGCTGCCATGATTATCAGCCGCATCAACGGTTTCACGTACGTGCAGACCAAGTTCGACTATTTTACGGGCGAACTCAACATCGTGAAGAAGACTCCTTACAGCAACGGTCCCCGCGCTGCCGTTAACTGCTACGGCGCAGACGACGTTCGCGAAGGTGTAGCTATCATGTGGCACGAAGATGTAGACGTATCCATCACGGGTAACTCTACCAACCCCACTCGTTTCCAGCACCCCGTTGCCGGTACTTACAAGAAGGAGCGCGTGCTTCAGGGCAAGCCCTACTTCAGCGTAGCATCTGGCGGCGGCACGGGCCGTACGCTCCACCCCGACAACATGGCTGCCGGTCCCGCTTCTTACGGCATGACCGATACGCTCGGCCGAATGCACTCCGACGCTCAGTTTGCCGGTTCGTCTTCTGTTCCCGCACACGTTGAGATGATGGGCTTCCTTGGTATTGGCAACAACCCCATGGTTGGTTGCTCCGTGGCTTGCGCCGTTAACGTGGACCTCGCGCTTAACAAGAAGTAACAACTGACTTTCAGTAAATTACATTATAAAAGAAATCTCCTGTAATCGTAATGGTTGCAGGAGATTTTTGTGTTTATACGGTCTTAGAATATGATTGCCGTCGTTGTGTTAATCAATATATCTATACTAATTTTTGTAAATAACCAATTTAGATGTCTCCTCATCGTCAGGAATGTTCTGACGATGAGTGTTTATTCGCTTCAGAACAGGTTTCAGTACTCATTTGTATATGATTTTCACGTAATTCAATTGGTAAAAATCGGTCTATTTCTTCTGAAGACCAAGTAAACGATTCACCCTGTCCTCCTAACCCCAAACTTTGCTGAGTATTTATATAATCTTGTTCATTAATTCTTCCTCAATTTTATCACCGAGTTTGTCAATATTCTCATTGACTTTCTGGTTGAACATAGCAGAACCAATAAAACCAAGTGCTCCGCCTACAACTGTACCTACTCCAGGCAAAATCATTGAACCTATAGCAGCACCAGTACCCATGCCGCCCATTCCTGTAGCCATGTGAACAGCACTTTTTGCTCCTTGTCGTGCTACTTTGTTGGTGTAGGTCTTCACTGCTTTCCCTTCA
>JALFJC010000002.1:0-6564 GCA_022775595.1 Bacteroidales bacterium
ATTTTATTAGATGAAAAGCTTTAATTCTCGTTTCAACCTTTCGGATTTGGCGGCGCGGCAGACGGGCAGCCTGATTGATTGCGGCCTGTCGGAGGACGTGCTTGTTGTGGACCAGCTGACCGTGGGGCTGTTTTCGGAGCAAACCTTGCAGCTGGGTTTTATCGTTTACGTGTTTTGCAGTAAAGGCAGCGCCGAATTCTCGCTCAATGCCAAAGCCTACGAATTGCGGCCGGGCGACCTGCTGATTAGTTTCGGCAACCAAAGGTTTAAGGATTGCCGCGCTTCGGAGGATTTCGAGGGAAAGATGATGCTTATCTCGCAGCAGTTTTCAAAGGACAGCATCGTGGGGCTGAAACATCTCTGGCCCTATCTGCTGTTCCTCATGGAGCACCCTGTGATGCACCTCGACGAGGCGGAGCAGAAATGGCTCTTCGACTGCTACGGAATTCTGATTAAACGCCTTACGAACAGCCGCGGCCACCGTTTCCTGCGCGACTTTATCCTTTCGCTCAACAAGGCTTTCTATTTCGATATCTGCAACCTGCTCGACTCGCGCCTGCCGGGCGTTTCCAAGGAGGGCAAAAACCGCTCTTACGTTCTTTTCGACCGCTTCATGCACTTGCTCTCCGATAATTTCCGCCGCGAGCGCAACGTGGCGTGGTACAGCCAGCAGCTCGGCATCACGCCCAAGCACCTCTCCGAGGTGGTGAAGAACGTGAGCGGCCGCACCGCCAGCTATTGGATTACGAGTTTCGTGTTGATGGAAATAAAGTCGCTCCTGCGCAACACGTCGTACTCTGTGAAGGAAATTGCCGACGAAATGAACTTTTCCAGCCAAAGCTTCTTGGGCAAATATTTCAAGAATGCCACCGGCATTTCGCCTTCGGAGTTTAGGCAGAGTAATGAGTAATATTAGTAGACAAGTAAACGAGTAAACAAGTAGACGAGTAAACAAGTAAATAATTTGATGTTTATGAAATTTCGCCATTTCGCTTCTTTTGCTTTGCTGCTGATTTCCTTGGCGGCATGCCATAGAGGGCACGATTCTTCCGAGGATCGTGCCCTTACTGATAGTTTGCTGCACCAGACGGCCGACATTCTTTTCACCAATCCGCGCAAGGCCGACTCTTTGTACGCTGACATGCAACGGCAGGTGACGGACAGTTCTGCTTATCATCGCCTCGCGCTCTACCGCGCCACTGCAGCGCAGCGCCTTGGCGACACCTTGGCTTTGGGTGAAGCGGGCGACCGAGTGCTGCGCTGGGCAGTGGCGAATGACTCCGACCTCGCGGGACAGGTGTGGAACCACCGCGCCGTGGGCGAAATCCTTTACGGTCGTCCCGACTCGGCTTATGCTTGCCTCACCAAGGCTTTCGATTATATGAATTGCAGCCGCAAGACCAAGAGTCTGCTGCCCGTCTGCATCAACCTTGCCGACATGGCGCAGAAGAAAGGCGATATTCCCAAGTCGGCCTATTATTATCATTACACGCTGCTGCTTGCCGATTCGCTCAACGTGCCCAATATCTACGGCGCAGTCTACGCCGGACTGGCGCAGACGTACCTCGAACTGGGCAACTTCCGCGAAGTGCGCCGTTTCCTCGACCTCGCGGAGCATCACATTGACAAAGAGCCGATACAGACGCGCCTGTTCTACTACATGACGCGCGGCAACTGCATGTACTACGAGCACCGTTACGAGGAGGCGCGGCGCAGTTTCGACATTTCCTACGAACTTGCTTCGGGCTTTAAGGACGACTTGCTGCTGCTTCAAGTGGAGTCAAATCTTACGGAGGTATGCCTGGCTGAAAATCGGCTTGCCGAGGCGCGCACCTACGCCGACCGCGCTCTGGGAAGGTTGAAGAAAATGCCTTACGCCGACCCTGGCATTCGCTTTTACGTGGAAAGCCTTAATGAGGATTTGAAAATGGCGGAGCACCCCGGCCTCATCGAAAAGCCTGCCTACGAAACGGCGCAGGGCATCGACAAGTTCTGCCCGCCGCGCTACATCTCGCTTCACTATCGCCGCCTTGCTGAGCATTATGCCAATCATCGCCTTTGGGAAAATGCCTACCGCTTCGATCGCCTTGCCGACAGTTATGCCGACTCCGTGCGCAACCGCCAGATGGTAAGCAGTGTGATAGAAATGGAGCAGCGTTACGAGCGCGACACCACCTATCTCAGCCAGCGCTACCTCATTGCCGAATATCAGAAAAAGGCCACGCAGCAGCGTTTCACCATCGTGGTAGGTTTGCTCTCGGTTGCCATTATCGCGCTGGTCTTTCTCTTTGCCTTCCTTTGGTGGAAGCGGCGTGCGGAGACCCGTTTCAAGCAGCAGCGCGAAGTGGTGGCGCATCTGCGCATGGGCATCGTGCGCAACCGCCTTTCGCCGCACTATATTTCTAACGTACTCGGCACGCTCGTGCCCAAAATCCGCCAGTATCCCGAATTGGCAGAGACTACGGATTTGCTCATCGACGTGCTGCGCGGCAACCTCATGGCCTCTGCGCAGGAGTGCGTTGCGCTGGAGGACGAGATTGCGCTCGTGCAGGACTATGTGCAGTTGCACGAATATACGCACAGCCCTTCGCCCACGGTGATATGGAAGATCGACGAAAGCATCGACCGCTCGCGCCCCGTGCCCTCCATGTGCCTTGAAATTCCCGTAGAGAATGCTTTGAAGCACGCTTTTCCGCAGCCCTCTGCTGGCGACACCATTGAGATTTCTATCGGCGAGGAAGACGGCGCGCTCTTGATTTGTGTGTCGGACAACGGCTGCGGCTGCAGCGCGATGGGCGTGAAGCGCACGGGACGCGACACGGGCTCCGGCCTGCGTATGCTCGGCGCAATCATTGCCTTGATGAACGAGAAGAACCGCCAGCCCGCCACCTTCGAACTCATCAATGCCGCCGGCGGGCAGTCGGGCACCACGGTGCGCTTCCGTTTCCCCAAAGGCTATTCCCTTGAAACCCAATTACCCCCCCCCGTTTTGAATGAGTAGGGGGCTGCGCCGAATGGGATAATGGTTGGGGCGGGCTGTAAGCCCAATTGCTGCCCATAGCCCCGGGCAACGCCCGGGGAAACGTATGCCGCGAGCAATACATTCGGCATTTTTGCGCTGGCGCAAAAATGCCACGCGCTCCAAGCGCGTAACCCTCACACGCAATGCCACGGGGCGTTGCCCCTCATAAAGCAGGTTGCTCTTACAGAGCGCAACACTTTAATCAATGAAACCGCCGTCCCCCGGGCGTTGCCCGGGGCTATGGGCAACATTTGGGCTTACAGCCCGCCCCAATTATAGACCCATTCGATACACACGGCGGGCGTTTTACAAAACGCCCCTACTCGTCACACAAAAAAAGACCTCGGGTTGCGCGGCGCATTGCCGGCGCAACCCGAGGCTGTTTTATCGGTTAATGGGTTCGCTGTTTAGCGGATCACCTTCTTGCCGTTGATGATGTTGAAGCCCTTGGCGGGAGCAGCGAGGCGGCGGCCGTCGATGCTGTAAATCACGTCGGCTTTCGTATTGGCAGGAGCGGCTTCGAGGCTATCGATGCCCGTGAGCGTACCTTTGCCGTCCCAGCTGTAGTCCGTTACGTTCTTCACGCCGGCAACGCTGAAATACTTCTCAATCGTGCCATACACCCAAACCGTCTTGCCGAGGTTCGTGGCGTTGTCCTTGAGGTTGAGGTCGGTGCGTACCTGCGAGCCGCTGGGCAGAGCAACGGGAACGTTGGTCTCGCCTGCGGAGATGACGAGGTTGCTGGCAACTGCACCTTCCGTGCCTGCAAAGTACTTGTTATTGTTGTAGAAGCCGGAGATTTCACCCTTCACCCAAGCCTTGCCTTCAACCTTATCGCAGAAATACTGCACGTCGGCAGGCGTGTAAGGCTTAGCGAGCGTGCCTTCGCCCTCGATGAAGAAGAGGTCGAACGAAGCCTTGCTGGCGAGGTACTCGTCCGTTTCGGGCGTTTCGGCAGTGATGACAGTGTGACCGTAGCCAACGAACGTGATGTCGCCATTGGCATCGATGGTGGCAACCGTTTCGTCGCTTGAAGAGTAAGAAATGGTGCCTTCATAGTTGGTTCCCAGGGCGTATTCGTATTCTTCCTGTCCGGGCATCACGGCAACCGTGTCGGCAACCCATGCCGTTTCGGGATCTACGAGGTTGGTGATCATCTGGATGTCGCTTGCGCTAAGTGCGTAGAGCTGGATGCTTTCTTTGAAGATAGTGGCAACGGCCGTGACGTTGTACTGCTTCGTGGTGTCGAAGATGAAGTCGGTGAGCACGTTGAAGTTGTCGCGCAGCGTAATAGACTCCTCGCCATCGGTAAGAGATATGTTCTTGCTGGCGAGCGCGTCGCTTTCAAAGGTCATTTCGGAGAGCTTAACGAGCACGTTCTCATATTTCTTCTGATTGGCCACCAGCTCGTTGATCGTTGCAGCAACGGGCGTCACCTCGTTGCCCTCGCTCGTTACGCTTACACCCGTAAGGTCGAGGTCTTTCAACTCGGTGAGGTTGTTGTAGGAAACGAGATTGGCAGCAATCGTGCCGCTGATCTTGTCGCCTGCTTTGTAGGGGGAAGCCGTGCCATAGAGCAGCGTGCCGTCGGTGCCGTCGGATACATAGGTGCTTGTGCCGGCGGTGCCCGTTACGAGGAGGTTGGTGAAGGTGAACTTCACAGCCGTAGCCGATGCCGTAGCATTTTCTTTCAGCTGTGCAATCGTGGTGTATTCGGGAACAACCACTTCCGACTCGGTCGTAACCTCGCCCTTGCCTTTCAGCTCGAAGTTCTTCACTTCCCACGTGCCTGCCAGCTCGGCAGTGCTGGTGTAAACGAAGGCAATCTGCATCTTCTTGCCCACGTAAGCGGAGAGGTCGGCGGTGATGCCGTCTACAAACGTCCAGGCCGTGCCGCTTGCGCGTGCTGAGAGGGTGAGGTCGGTCCAGGTGTCCGTGCCCACTTCCTTAACTTTCACGGAAGTATAGGCGGATACGTTTTCAGCGCTTTTGAAGAAGTTGGCAGCTTCGCTGAACGAGAGCGTCAGAGCCGTAGCGTTGGTGCAGTCGAATTTGGGTGAAACGAGCCAGCTTTCAGAAACTTTGGTTGCGCCACTAATGTAGGCAGAAGCCTTCATGCCATATTGAGAATCAAACGCCCAAACGAAAGATGCGCCTTCGGGCAGCACCTTGTTGTCAATGGTAAATGCGCCTTGGTTCGTGCCGAACGTTTCGGAGTAAAGCGTAATGGCTTCATCGGGGACGGGCGTTTCACCGCCTTCGCCGCCGCCGCTTTCGCCGCCGCCGCTTTCAAGATCGGCAGCCGTGTAAGCAGTTACAGACGAGAAGTCAAACTGGCCGGCTTTCGTTTTGGGGTCAGTGCCATATACGACCTTTTCGCCCACACCAAACATGACATTCTGCGCATCGCCTTCCCAAATAATAACGCCGTTAGCCACATCATGGGTTACAGCACCTTCGGAAGGAGACAATTCTGTCCATCTTTTTTTACCTTGGGCAGAGATGTGGAACACCAGTTTCTTGATGTTCTCCTGACTGTTGCTCACCAGCACCAGGTTCTTTGCGTAAGAACGAAAATCCCGGGAAGTCGCATTCACCGTGGGGCTGTCGCCGCCGGCTTCCTTGCTTGCGCTAATGGTGTAGTTGCCAGAGGTCAGGCTGATAGACTGCGCTTTTTCTGCAACGCCAGTCCAGTCATTTGCAGCCGACCACGTGATCTCCGTTTGCGCCACCAATGCGAGGCAGCAAGCGAAGAACGAGAGGAAAGAAAGTAAAAGTTTCTTCATAATTGTTTTGAATTTATAGGTTAGTAGAAAAAAATGAATTTTCTTACTGCAAAAGTAGGCATTTATCTTCATCGGGTGCAAAGAAAAGCCTGTTAAGTTTGTGCTAAACTATCATTTTGCCATGCCAGAGGCGTAAAAACGGAAAAAGGCTCCGCGTTTTTGCACGCAGAACCTCTTTTCCTTAGCTGTTGTTCCACTCCGACTCGAACGGGGACTGAGAGAACCAAAAACTCTAGTGCTAACCATTACACCATGGAACAAACAAATTGTCATTCTCCTCGAACGACGGTGCAAAATTACAAAGTTATTTTGAATTTCCAAGGTTTCGGGGCAAATTATTACGTAAGCCCCGCCAATTTTCTCCTTAAAATTTTTTCTTTTCTGCGCAGACATTTTTCATTTGCCCCAAGGTATTTTTCATTATCAGGCAGAAAAAGTTTGTTACAAATTTTGTAACATGTATTACAAAGTTTGTAATATGTGTTACAAAGTTTCTAACATGTGTTACAAACTTTGTAACAAAAACTTTCTTATAGGATAGTAAGAAATATCAGGCAGGAAGCAAAAATTATCAAGGAGAAAGGAAAAAATTTCTGCTTGTTCGGAACGTTTGTGCAAGGCGAGAGCAGAAGCCAAGTTTACTTGGATTATGCCGAGCCGAAGCCAAAGGTGCATTTTATATGAACAATTATCTGCGCAGAGCGCCACGCATGACAGCTGTTGCGCTGCAGTAGGGGCGTTTTGCAAAACGCCCGC
>JALFJC010000027.1:0-6189 GCA_022775595.1 Bacteroidales bacterium
CCTCAACGGCAAGCCTATTAAGATGAAGGGCGTGAACCGCCACGAGAACAATCCCGACCGCGGCCACGCCATTACCCGCGAGCAAATGAAGCAGGAAGTGATGCTCATGAAGCGCGGCAACATCAACCACGTGCGCAACTCGCACTACCCCTGCGCGCCCTACTGGTACTATCTTTGCGACA
This sequence comes from Bacteroidales bacterium, assembly GCA_022775595.1. Lineage (GTDB taxonomy): Bacteria > Bacteroidota > Bacteroidia > Bacteroidales > Bacteroidaceae > Alloprevotella. The sequence continues at coordinate 183 of JALFJC010000027.1, forward strand.
AGTATGGCATCTATCTCGAAGACGAAGCAAACATCGAGAGCCACCAATACTATTACGGCGATGCCAGTCTCTCGCACGTGCCGGAGTTTAAGAATGCCCACGTGGCCCGCAATATGGAAATGGTACACGCCCGCGTGAACCACCCCTCCGTATGTATTTGGAGTTTGGGCAATGAAGCCGGCCCGGGCAACAATTTCGTGGAAGCCTACAAAGCGATTAAGGCCTTCGATGCCTCGCGTCCCGTGCAGTATGAGCGCAACAACGACATCGTGGACATAGGTTCTAACCAATATCCCAGCATCGCGTGGGTACAGGGTGCCGTGAAGGGTAAATATAATCTCGTTTATCCCTTCCACATCTCCGAATACGCCCACTCTATGGGCAACGCCGTGGGTAACCTCATCGACTACTGGGACGCTATCGAAAGCACCAACTTCTTTATCGGCGGCGCCATTTGGGACTGGGTGGACCAGGCGCAAAACTACTACGACGCCAAGACCGGCAGCAAGTTCTGGGCCTACGGCGGCGACTTTAACGACAAGCCCAACGACGGCACATTCTGCATGAACGGCGTGATGCGCCCCGACCTCTCGCCCAAAGCGCAATATTTCGAGGTGAAGAAGGTGTATCAGAACGTGGGTGTCCGCGCTGTCGGCGAGCACAGCCGCACGATTGAGATTTTCAACAAAAATTACTTTGAAAGCCTCGCCGACTACGACGTCATGTGGTCGCTTTGGAAGGACGGCGTCTGCATCTCCAAGCCCGCAGCCCTGCCCCTTCAGGGCGGCACGCTCAAAGCCCGCGAGCGCAAGACCGTTACCCTGCCCTTCGACCCTGCCAAACTTGAAGCAGCGAGCGAATATTTCGTGAAAATCCAGTTTGTGCTTAAAGCCGACAAGCCTTGGGCCGAGAAGGGCTATGTGCAGATGGACGAGCAGCTGCCTGTCAAGGCGGCCGACATCACGCAAAGCGTTTACGCAGGCGGCGGCACGCTGCAGAAGCCCGTTGAAACCGCCGACGGCATCACCGTGTCGGGCAAAGGCTTCAGCGTGACGTTCTCCAAGGCTGAGGGTACGATTAGCAGCCTCGCCTACGGCGACCAGACGGTCATCGAAAGCGGCAAGGGTCCGAAGCTCGACGCATTCCGCGCCCCCACCGACAACGACAACTGGGCGATGTACAAGTGGGCTGCGCTCGGTCTTGACAACCTGCACCACAAGGCCGTTTCCAGTTCGTACAGCCAGCGCAAGGACGGCGCGGTGCAGATAGCCTTCACCGTGGAAAGCCAAGCTCCCTACGCCACCAAGATGCACTACACCAACGGCGACCGCGAACCGCAGGGCACTTACACGTTTGAGGAAGACAAGAACCGACCCTTTGGCGAAAACGACTTTAAGTTTACCACCAATCAGATTTGGACGGTTTATCCCGACGGTTCTATCGAATTGCAGAGCGCGATTACGTCCAACAAGCCCAGCGCTGACCTCGCCCGCATCGGCTATGCCATGCAGTTGCCCAAAGACCTCGACAACTTCACTTATTACGGCCGCGGCCCGGTCAATAACTACAACGACCGCAAGACTTCTCAGTTTATCGAACTGCACGCCCAGCGCGTCGGCGACGACATTATGCTGCCGAAGCCCCAAGCTATGGGCAACCGTGAAGAGGTGCGCTGGTGCGCCCTCACCAACGACCGCGGCCAGGGCGTGCTCTTCGTGGCCGACGGACAGATGAGCGCATCGGCCCTGCCGTACAGTCAGAAGGAACTTGCCGAGGCAGCCCATCCTTACCAGTTGCCCGCAAGCAGCGGCACGCACCTGCATCTCGATGCTAAGGTCACGGGTCTGGGCGGCAACAGTTGCGGACAGGGCGGCCCGCTCGCACCCGACTGTGCAAAGGCCGACGCACGCAACTTCGGCTTCATCATCCGTCCGCTCAACATCGGCCGCGCCATGCCCTCTGTCATCACAGAAAAGGCAGCCGTCAAAGGCATTGGCGAAAAGCCCATTTCGATTTCTCGCAGCCGCAACGGCGTTGTGACACTCGTTTCGCCATACGCTAACCGCAAGGTGATGTATGCCATCGGCAACAGCAAGAAGGCGCAAACCTATACTCAGCCCTTCGACCTGCGCGATGGCGGCACCGTCAAGGCATGGTATGCCGACGCGCCCGCTTTGGTTATCGGCAACACGTTTGCAAAGATTGAGGAAGTGCCCCTTGAGGTGATTTACGCTTCGAGCGTAGAAACGGGAGAAGGCGATGCCTCTCACCTTACCGACGGCGACCTCGGAACGATTTGGCACACGATGTACAGCGTCACGCTTGCCAAATATCCCCACTGGGTGGACTTCGACGCAGCAGCCGTCAAGACGATGAAAGGCTTTGTCTACACGCCGCGCACCGACGGTCCGAACGGTCGCGTCAAGGACTTTGAGATTTACGTGAGCAACGACGCCGAGAATTGGGGCGAGCCCGTATGCAAAGGCTCGTTCCAGAACAGCGGCGAGCCGCAGCGAGTGCTCTTTGCAAAGCCCGTCAAGGCACGTTACATCCGCTTCCGCGCCCTCAATGAGCAAGGCGGCAATGACTACGCCTCGGGCGCAGAGTTCAACCTCATCGCGGAGTGATTTTTGAAAACGAATAAAACTTAAGGAATAGGGGCGTAGGGCATACGCCCTTATTCTTTATCCGCTTATCCCCGTTTACCCTTCAACTTGCCAACTCATCTACTATAACTACAATGGAAAAAACAATCAAAAACCCCGCCTTCACGATGCTTTACTTCCACGGCTTCGCCTCTTCTGGCGCGAGCGGCACGGTAGAGACCCTGCGCAAGATGCTGCCCTCTGCCGAAATCGTTGCGCCCGACATTCCTGTCGACCCTGTCGAGGCGTTGCCCTTTCTCAAAAGCCTCACGGAGGAAGTAAATCCCGATGTCATCGTGGGCACCAGCATGGGCGGCATGTATGCCCAGCAGATGCGCGGCTATCTGCGCGTCTGCGTCAATCCCGCGTTCAACATGTCGACGGCGAGCAAGCTGCTGCGCACGGGCACGTTCAAGTTTCTCAACGGGCGAAAGGACAAGGTGAAAGAATTTCGCATCACGAAAGAAACTATCCAGCACTTCAACGCTATGGAGCGCGGGCAGTGGGACGGCATCACGCCCGAAGAGCAGGATTTGTGCTACGGCCTTTTCGGTATCCACGACAAACTCGTGAACACCTACGCCCTCTTTTTGAAGCACTACACGCACGCCCGCAAGTTCGACGGGGAGCATCAGCTCAACGACAATGCCCTGCGCCACGCCCTCCTGCCCCTGCTCGGCGAACTGCTGGGCGACCGCCTCGAGCAGGCGAAGCTGCCCCCGCTACCTGATTATATGCAATACTGATTGCCGCGCACGAAATAAAATCCGCCGCAGCGTCTCATGCAGACGTTGCGGCGGATTTTATTTATATGTGTAATAAGTTAACTTGTATACTCGTTAACTTGTTTGCTCATTTGCTAATATTAAACCAAATGGGCGATGAGTTCCTCGCGGTCGCCAGGCAGCAAGTCGATGACGGGCACTTCCACCATCGTGTAGCAACCGGGCTGCTGGCGCATTGTGGCGCGTGCCACGCAAACGAGCACCTGACCCGTGAGGGCGGGGTTGTTGATTTTCATGTTGAACTCAAAGAGTTGGTTCTGCGTCTTGCCGCTCACGCCCTTGCGCACAAGGTTCACGCCATGCCCCATGTCGATGACCTCGTCCACGCTGGGCACTTCGATAACGTGGGTCTCGTCGTTGGCAAAGTAGGGGTCGGCCTTGATGTCGGCTGCCACCTGCGCGTAGTCGTGACCCGGCTCGATTTCCACGTAAACCATTCGGCGGTGAATGCCCTGACCCGTGGGAATAGTCATGGAAAGCGCAGCTTTAACGCCCTTGATGGCTTTCACGGCCACGGTGTGGCCCATCGACATACCCGGACCGAAATTCGTATAGCTCAATCCCTTGGGCGCAATCGCCTGCAAAAGTGTGCGCACTACGGAGTCGCTGCCCGGATCCCAACCGGCGGAAATGATGCTCACGGCACCGGCTTTGCGGGCAGCCTCGCCGAGGGAGCGGCGCAGGGAGGTAATTTGCGTATGAATGTCGAAACTGTCCACGGTGTTGATGCCGAGGGCGAGGATGTCGAGCGCAAACTTCTCTACGCTGCGGGTCGGCGTGGCGAGAATGGCTACGTCTACGTTTTCCAACTCGCGAATGTCGCCCACCACGCGGTAGGGTTTCAACTGTGCAGGCTGTTCGTCCTGCGGATTACGTCTCACGATGCCGGCAACCTCGAAATCGGGCGCGGCTTCAAGTGCTTCAATCGTGTAGCGGCCTATGTTACCATAGCCCACCACGGCGGCTCTTATCTTTTTCATGCAATCTATGTTTATTTTGACGCTGCAAATTTACGTGTTTTGGGCTGCTTGAATGCAAAGAAACGCGCCGTTTTTTTTATTTCCCCTATAAAACTTGAAGTTTGCCTGCCGCTCGAGCGCCGGAACATCGCAAACGTTTGTGCCGCGCCTTGGGAAAGGCTGAAATATGTTTCCTCGCGCGCGCGTTACGCATTATTTTTCCTGAAAAACCCTTCAACCCAGCACTAATTCGCATAACCTCCTGTAGTCAAACAGGTTGCGAGTGTATGGTTTGCATCTCAAACCCGTCACTAATGAAGGGTTTGTCTTGTCCTGAAATTGGTTCGTTTTCAACAGACCATTTACTGGCAAAGTTGACCGCCCTTCCTACAAACATCTTTTCCTGCGCCCTCGCTGGGAAGCCTTTTTCGAGCACCACTATCCGCAAGATAGTTTTCATTTTCAGCAAGATAATTTTCATTATCCGCAAGATAATATTTCCGCTCATATAAGATAGTTTTTGTTACAAACTTTGTAATATGTATTCAATGCTTTTGAACACATATTCTAAACTTTGGAATAAGTGTTACAAACTTTGTAACAAACTTTCTCTGCGCAGATAGCGAAAACTAACACGGGCTTAGGAAAATTTTTCTTGCGGATAGCAAAAATTATCTGCCTTAAATTGCGGAGCGGGTAGGCAGGGAGTCGGACGTGCTAAGGCATCTGTAATGCGCAGCCGATGAATGGTTATGAAAGGTTGGCGCCTCAAACCATTCAGTCCTAAATATTTGAAATATAATTAAATAAGAGCAAGACTGAAAGGCTGAAAGGTTTTTGGGGATAAAAAAATGCGTATAGGAAGTGCTTTTTTGCATGGGGCTTCGGGGTCTGACGGGCAGGGCAGGTAAAAAAAAATCGCGCGAAATTATCTAAACGTTTGCGCAAGGCTAGCGCAGAGGCCAAGCTCGCTTGGACTATGCCGAGCCGCCGCCAAAGGTGCATGTATATGAACCTTAATTCTCTACATTGCTTGCAAAATGTAAGCAGGGCGGGGCGATTTTCCATCAAACAAGGTAATTCAGGCGACATAATGCTGCAATTAGCAAAAAATGGGACTCAAAGTTGTGGCAAGTAAATACCTTTTCCGTAACTTTGTACGCTTATAAGTGGCTTTTGCCACGGAAAATGATTTTTCTTATTGCTCACACAATATTAATTATACAATATTTTTATGGAAAAGAAATTCAACCGCACCCTCGTCACGGCAGCCCTGCCCTACGCCAACGGCGGCGTGCATATAGGACACCTCGCAGGGGTGTATGTTCCCGCCGACATCTACGTACGCTATCTGCGCCTCAAAGGGGAGGACGTGCTCTACATCTGCGGCTCGGACGAGCACGGCGTGCCCGTCACGATCCGCGCACGCAAGGAAGGCTGCACGCCGCAGGAGGTTGTGGACAGATATAACCGCATCATCAAGGACTCGTTTGAAGAGTTCGGCATCTCGTTCGACGTGTTCGGACGCACCACGAGCGAAACGCACCGCAAGACGGCCTCCGACTTCTTCCGCAAGCTCTACGACAAGGGCGAGTTTGTGGAGCAGGAAAGCGAGCAG
>JALFJC010000056.1:0-4610 GCA_022775595.1 Bacteroidales bacterium
TCTGCTATGCTTCAGACTGCGATGCAAAGGTACAGAGCCATTTGTTAACCGACAAATGAATAAGCAGCAAACTTACCACGCAATTTGACCCATTGAGACATAGTATGGTTAGATTACCACGCAATTTGACCTATACGCCGATATTTTTTCCTTTCTCCTTGATAGTTTTTACTATCCTATAAGAGTTTTTTTATTACAAAGTTTGTAACACATATTACAAAGTTTCTAATACGTGTTACAAAGTTTGTAACACTTGTTACAAACTTTGTAACAAACTTTTTCTGCGCAGATAGTAAAAAATATCAAGGAGACAGGAAAAATTATCAAGAAGGAAGAAAAAAATAGTTCCGAGAAAGTGGAGACGAGATAGGGAGAAAGTCAGACGTTCTTGCTTTTCCCCCGAACTGCAAACCTTTGACCTGCACACGGAAAGCGCGTTGCTCGGTCTCTCGGACATGAAAGCCGACAACTCACAGGAGACCAACGAGATCCTGACAAACAAGAAAGGCATCTCCGACGATTACAACAGTTCTCTGTGGAGTCACATGGACAACGGCGAAGCATCGAAATAAGACCTGCTACAAATAGATGGCATGACGGAGGCGCACCACACGATTGGCGCGCCTCCGATTTTATGCACGACGCCATGGAATACGCAGGCAAAACGCACGGAAAACGTTGCAAAACTGTTATATTTTGCTCAAAAAAGCGCTCTGTCATAGCACAAAGTGCACGGTTTCAATAGTTTTTCGTAACTTTGGCAGCCTATATGCGCTATTATTGGCAATCAATATTATATCAAATCCATAAAACCACAAAAACATGAAGATGAAAACACTTCTCAGAAGCATTTCCCTGGTGCTCGTTGCCGTGATTTCTGCCTTCCTGCCGCAAAACGCTGCGGCGCAAGGCACGGCGGCAGAACAGCGCAGCCAGGAACTTGCGCGCAGAGCCGCCGTCAAGGCACAGCGGCAGGCCGCATCGCCCACAATGAGGGTTGTAGAGAACGCACCGACGCTCTACGGCTACATCTACGAATCGTGGGGCACGTACTACAGCGGCGCAGGCATCTATTCTCTCGATATCAACGATGCCTCGAATATGTCGGCAGTAGCCGTGGGCAAGAAAGCCTACGCCGGCGGCACCTACGGCAACAAGACGTATTACGCCCTCGACTATAAGGAAAGCGGCTCGCAAATCACGTTCCCCGCCACCCTCACGCTCTACGACACGCAGACATGGGAGGTAAAGGAGCGGATGTATTCTGCAACGAGCAACTTCAACAACCTCGGCGCAGACATCACCTTCGACCCCACGTCGGGCTCAATTTACGGCATCTTCGACGATGAGGTAACGGCATACGCCTTCAACGTCTTCGGACGCATCAAGATGCACTCGCCCGTAGACAACGGCTATGAAGTGGACGCGATTGCCACACTGCCCGAACGCATGGTGGCCATTGCCTGCAACAAGGACGGCGTGATTTACTCTATCGGCGTATCGCGCAAACTTTATACAATCGACAAGAGCACGGGCGCAGCTACCGAAATTGGCACTATCAACGTACCCGCAATCAAAACTTGGAAGCAATCCGCCTGCTGCGACATGGAAACGGGCGTTATCTATTGGACCACCATCTATGAATACGCCACTGCATACAACGAATTTGGTCTGTGGATGGTAGATCCCACCACGGCGCAAGCCACTCTGATAGGCGACTATGGGGAAAACGGCACATTCAACAGCGACTATATTTGCGGTCTGACCACTTTCCAAGACGTAGAAACGCAAACCGCGCCTGCGCCGATCACGACGATCAGCGCCGCCTTTGTAAACGATGCCCTCACGGGTACGATTTCCTTCACGATGCCCGCAACCGATGCCGACGGCGCAGCCCTCGCAGGCACGCTGGGCTACGACATCATGATTGACGGCACGACAGTCGCCAGCGGCACTGCCGAAGCAGGCAGCACCGTGACAGAAACCGTGAGCGTGGCAGAAACCGGCTTGCACACGGTGACGGTGGTCATCTCGAAGGGCACGGCATTGAGCGCGCCCTACACCGTTCAGGGCTGGATTGGCGAAGACTCGCCGGCTAAGCCCAGCACCGTGACCGCCACGCTGACCGGCACCGACAACGCAGGCAGCCACATCAACATCAGCTGGACTGCAGGCACGCGCGGCGAGCACGGCGGCTACATCGATGCCGCGCAGCTCACCTACACCGTGACGCGCCAGCCCGACGGCGTAACCGTATACACGGGCGCAGACAAAACCTGCACCGACCTCATCACCTCAGACGTCAAGACGGCTTATACCTACGACGTTGTGGCCAACTACAAGGGGCAGAGCAGCGAGGCCAAGACCTCCAACGCCCTGCAACTGGGCACTTATCAGGGCGTGCCTTATACGCAGAACTTCGATGCAGCTAACGCCCTCGAAGGCTGGGTCATCACAGACAACAACAGCGACGGCTCGACTTGGGAACTCAACGGCGGCCGCATCTCCTATAAGTACAACACGAAGAACGCTGCCGACGACTGGGCATTCACGCCCGCGCTGAAACTCGAAGCCGGCAACCTCTATCACTTCTCCTTCACCGCCTACAATACGTCGCTCGACGAGGCTGTGGCAGGCTACGTGGGACGCGAGGCAACGCCCGCAGCCATGACGACCGAGTTGATTGCGCCCACCGTCATCACATACGAACCCCGCATGCACTACCTGCGCGGCTCGTTCAAGCCCACCGAAACGGGCGTCTACTACTTTGCCGTCAAGGCTTGCAGCCCTGCCGACATGAGTACCGTCTACGTGGACGATGTGGCTGTGACAGTCACCCCCGCCACGGCTCCAGGCAAACCCGAAAACCTCCTTGTAACCCCGGGCGAGCGCGGTGCGCTTTCTGCCACCATCGCCTTCAATGCGCCCTCAAAAGCCATCAACGGCAGCACGCTCGCCAGCCTCGACTGCTGCGTGGTTGAGCGCGACGGCACGGAAATAGCCCGCATCACCGACGTTACGCCGGGGCAGGCCATCAGCGTGAGCGACACGGAAGGCGTGAGCCAAGACACGCATACATATAAAATATATAGCATCGCCGGCGGCGTGACGGGCGACTTCGACACGCAGAGCAAGTACATCGGCCTCGACGCACCGGGACCCGTGCGCAACCTCAAAGCAACGGAAGACCTTAGCGACCCGGGCACCGTGGTGCTCACGTGGGACGCGCCCGACACTGGCCAGCACGGCGGCTACATCGACCCCGCCGGCCTGCTCTATGAAGTGTCCGTAGGTTACTCTTCCGATGAGTACGGCACAAGCGAAACGACCTTCCGCGACAAGCTCGACATCTCGGGTGGACAGGCTTACCAAGGCTACTCCGTATACGCTCTCAACAACGCGGGCAGCGGCCGCTACGTGTGGAAGACGGTGGTTGCCATTGCCGGCGCACCCTATGAAGCACCGCTCACGGAAAGCTTCGCCGGCGTGCATATGACCTATGCGCCGTGGCTGCCCGAAATGGCCATCGGCGAAATCGGCGAAGCCCGCTGGACACCGTGCGACGGTTCTGCGACGCAAGCCGGCACGCAGGACGGCGACGGCGGCGTGATTGCTTTCAGCACAAGCAAACTCGGCGTTTCGAGCCGCATCATCTCCCCAAAAATCGACATCTCGAAGATGAGCAAGCCGCAACTCTCGAGCTGGATTTACCTTACGGGCAAGTCCGACCAAGTGCGCATCGAAATCAGCGTTGAGCACGGCGACTACCAGCAACTCAAACTCATCACGCTCAATCAGGACACCAAGGGCTGGCACCGCTTCACAGCCGACCTCACGCCCTATAAGGACTCGCAATTCGTGCGCATCGCCTTCACGGGCATCTCGGTAGAAAGCACGGCAGACATCACCTCGTTCGACAACTTTGCCATTACCGAGGCCATCGACTACGACTTGCAGGCAGGCACGCTCACCGCACCCGAAAAGATTAAGGTGGGCGAACAGGGTACCTTCACCTTCCAGCTCCGCAACTCGGGCAACAAGGCTCTGCGCGGCAGCGGCTACGAAGTGGAACTCTACAAGAACGGCAAACTTTGCAGCACCACCGCGGGCAAGGACATCGCCGTAGGCTCCACCCTGACGCTCACGCTCACCGACACGCCCACAATCCTCGACGAGGAAATCAGCCTGTACTCCGCCAAAATCAACTGCACGCTCGATGAGAACAGCGCCAACAATGAAAGCAACAGCACAAGCGTAGAAATCATCCTGCCGCAATATCCCCGCGTAAGCGGCCTGACGGGCGAATGCGTGGGCAACGCCGTGAAACTCCTTTGGGAAGAACCCGACTTTGCCGACATGCCCGCAACGAGCGTCACGGAACGCTTCGAAACCTACGAGGCATTCGCTATCGCCAACATCGGCGACTGGAAAGTGATCGACCGCGACGGACAAAACACGATTAAGATAACGCTGGACGCTTCGTTCGGCCCGCTGGAATACCCCAACGCAGGCGCACCGATGGCATTCCAGGTGTTCAACTCTCTTGACGCCGGCATCCCCTTCAGCACTTGGGACGCACACAGCGGCGACCAGATGCTCGTGGCCTTCAA
>JALFJC010000060.1:0-9018 GCA_022775595.1 Bacteroidales bacterium
CATTTCGATAATCGTGCCTTCCACCCAACCACTTGATTGGGTTAAGTCTGGTGAGATTAGAATTTTATCGCCTAATGACATAATCACGGAATAATATTACATTATATAATTGGCGGGAAATGTTTTATGACAACTCTATAAGCAATAGAGCATGCTTTGCTTTGCAAAGTTATGAAGTTTTTTGGTAGTTGGCAAGTGTCTTATCGCAAAAGCACACTTAATGGTCATGTTTGGCGTTTCTTCTGTCGCGTATCAAAATCGTAAACAAACGTTATCGTCTTTCCACTCCCTGCGCAGAGCGCGATTTTTGCGTTTGCAATTTTTACGCTTCTGCTTTTTCGGAAATTTTGAAAGTTTAGGAAAATATAACACTGACGGACTTGCGCAAAATTTTCAGGCAGCAAATAAAAAGGGTTTAGTAAGTTCGGATTAACTATCCTATATGAGCGCAAGAACTATCCTATAAGATAATATTTACGATCACGGAGATAATTTTTACGCTCTTGTTTAAAATTTTTACGTTCTTGCTGATAGTTGCGGGTAAAACAAAAGCAGGAAGGGCGATGCACCGCGCTCTTCCTGCTTGCAAGGCAAATTTAATCATTTATGCCCATCTCGCCAAATCTCAAAAAGTGTTGCGAAGAGTTTAATTCGTAGAAATGTTATTGGTAAAATGTTTGAAGGATTGCGCTATCCTTTTTCTGCGCAAATATTGCTGTTTTTTAGATAATTGTTTGCAGGTTATGCTAAGATGGTATATATTTGCAGTGAAATTCTAATAAATTTGTATCGTTGTATAGAGAATTCGTTTAATCGTTAATATTTTACTTTTATGAAGAACTTAAAGAAAAACTGTTTGGCACTTGTTTCTCTTGTTGCTTTGACGATGCTTTTCGCGGCCTGCTCTGATGATAAGAAGTGCGATGATGACAAACCTTATTATTGCAGTACGGCCAAAAGTTGCTGTGCATATAAGTATAATGACGGGCATGGCACATGTTTTAGTTCTATGGAAAGTTGCCGCAGAGGAGGCTATGCATGCGAAGTTTGCCATATAGAGGATTAACGCGGATTGCCGCGTTCGCCCTTGGGGCAGTCTTTCTATATTCTGCTTACTCGAAAGCCGGTAATGTGGCCTCTTTCGAGACTGTTATAGAAAGTTACGGCCTGCCCGACTTCGCGCTTTTCGCTCCCGTTATCATACTCTTCGAACTTGCGCTCGGTTTGTTGCTGGTTGCTTACTACAAACCGAAGCTGTGCGGGGCGTTGGCTTTAGCAGCGATAACGGTATTTACGGTTGCCTACACTTATGCCAATGTTGTGCATGGCGTTGAGGATTGCGGTTGTTTCGGTAGCAACCCATTGCTCAATGCCAGTATAACAGCGTTTTACGTGCGCAATGCCGTGCTGGCGTGCCTGGCAGTTCTTTTGATGACAAAGAGCGATGACAAGGCAATTGTGCCGGCAAGGCCATGGACGGCGGCATGTTTCGCAGTTGTGCTGATTGCAGCAGCGTTTTTGGAAGGCCGGACGTTCCGTACCCCGGAAATGTTTGTCCCGCAGCATCCATTGTACCATAAGGCCGTAGCCGAAACGGATCTCCCCAAGTTTGTAGAATTGAAAAACGATTCTACATACGCCATCTATATTTTTTCTTACGATTGCCCGAGTTGTTGGGACAGTATGAACAATTTTATGGACTATGGGAAGCAGGCTTTTGCCGATAGGCTCATTGGAGTAAATGTGGGCGGCAAAGGAAAGACGCGTTTCTTGGCAACGTTTAAGCCGGAATTCCCAATCGTAGAAGTTGGCGAGGGAGTTCGAGGAATGGTGAAGTATGTGCCTTCGTTTCTTTTCGTGAGAAACGGCGTAATAGAGCATGTCATTGAAGGCAAAGCCCTGCACCCGCAAATTTTCAAAGACACATATTTAGACGACCCGGAGCATTGAAAGCGCGATGTGGCCTATGTGCTGAACGTAGATAGTCGTTTGCATCAAGTTCCCGATTAATATGAATTTATTAAACCCCGCGTCCCCGAGACATTCTTGGAGGCGCGGGTTTATAATAAGCATTTTCCGTCCCCGCCTGCCGCAATATTTTCCGCTTTGCTTATAGGATAAGGCGAAAAAGTTGTAATTTTGCAGTGTTTCGTGCCGCCACAGTTCTGTGCGGCTTATCCCGATAATCTCTCCCTCACGGCCAATGACCATCATAAAGAAGTTAGATAGCTTTATTCTGAAAAAGTTCCTGCTTGTCTTTTTCGGCGCATTCTTTATCTGCCTATTCGTCTTTATGATGCAGTTCACGTGGCGCTATGTAGACGAACTGATCGGCAAGGGCTTGTCTTTTGAAATTTTGGCGCAGTTCTTCTGGTACATGGGGCAGACGCTCGTGCCGCAGGCCTTGCCGCTGGCCATTCTCCTTTCCTCGCTGATTACGTTTGGCAATATGGGCGAAAGCCTCGAACTGCTGGCCATGAAGGCAGCCGGTGTACCTCTGCTGCGCATCATGCGCCCCATAATGCTATTCGCGGTGCTGATGACCGGCGTGGCGTTTTATTTCCAAAATAACTTTTCTCCCAAGGCGCAGATCAACCTGCGCACGTTGCTCATCAGCATGAAGCAACAGTCGCCCGCCGTGGAAATTCCCGAGGGCACTTTTTACAGCGGCGTGACCAACGTGAATCTTTACGTTGAAGAGAAGAATGCCGAAACGGGCATGCTCTACGGCGTGATTATCTACAAGACCGACCAAGGTTTCGAGAAGGCGCAAATTGTGCTGGCCGATTCAGGGCGCATGGAGATGACGCGCGACAAGCTGCACCTCAAGCTCTCGCTTTGGAGCGGCGAGCAATTCCAAAACCTGCAATCGGGCGGGGCTGCGCCGACGCGCGGTGCCAATTCGCCTTACGACCGCGAAACGTTCCAGCACAAGGAACTGCTGATTGACTTCGACAGCAATTTCAATATGCTCGACAAGGATTTGCTGTCGGGTATGCCCTCTGCCAAGAATATGGTGCAGATTGAGCACAGCGTGGACTCTATTTCCCACGAACTGGACAGCCTCGGCAGGGAGCATTATAAAATGGCCTGCATGCAATATTATAAAAGGCCTGAGGTAGACGCTAAGAAACTCGAAACGATAAGCCACGCCTCACGCCAAGTGCCCTTCGACTCATTGGCGGCCCAGTTGCCCGATGCGAAAAGGCCGCAAGTGATGCGTATGGCGCAAAACAACGTGGTGTCCTTCCGCGCCGACATTGAATGGAAAAGCCAAGTGCTGGCTAATGGTGAGAAAGACATCCGCCGCCACTGGATAGAATGGCATCAGAAAATGGCGCTTTCGCTCGCCTGCCTCATCTTCTTCTTTGTGGGCGCACCGCTCGGCGCGATCATACGCAAAGGCGGTTTGGGCTTGCCAACGGTCATCTCTGTCGCAATCTTTATCATTTATTACATCATCAACACCTCAGGCATGAAGATGGCGCGCGACGGCGAATGGAATATGGTCTACGGCATGTGGGTCAGCACCGTCGCCCTCGTGCCTTTCGGCGCGTTCTTCACCTATAAGGCCAACAAGGACTCTGTTGTATTTAATGCTGAATTATATAAATCTTTCTTCGTGAAACTCCTCGGGCTGCGCTCTTCGCGCCACTTGTTCCGCAAGGAGGTCATCATCGAAGACCCGCACTACGACCTTTTGCCCGAGCGGCTTGAACAACTGAAAGCCGAGTGCCAAAATTATATGCAGGAGAACAAACTGCTCCTCGCGCCCAATTATATCGACATTTTCTTCCGTTCGCGTCCCGACGAGCGCGTGGCGGCCATTTGCGCCGAAATGGAAGAGATTGTCGAAGACCTTTCCAACAGCAAGTCCTACAAAGAGTTGCAGCAACTTAACCGCCTGCCCATTATCTTCGAGCACGCCCATACCTCGCCTTTCCGCAATGGCGCACTCAACATAGTGGCGGGCATTTTGCTGCCGCTCGGTTTGGTGCTCTACCTGCGCATCTGGCGTTTCCGCCTGCGCTTGCAGCGCGACCTGCAGACGGTGGTAAAGGTGTGCGACCGCCTGCAAGGTCTCATTTCAGGCAATGCCACAGCCGGGGAGGCAGAGGAAACATCTGCCGACGACAACAAGAGGCGCAACAGACTTCACCTTCACCTCGGCCGCAAGGCGCGGCGCATCGTGCTCATTGCATTTGCCTTGATAACTGTTGCAGCGGCCATTTACATATTAGTGCGCGAGCGGTCGGCAAGTGCCAATTATTATTATCCCGAACTATCCGCACCCGAAGATACGGCGGTGCAAGAGCAACAGCCTGCCGTTTCTGACAGCATCGGCGGTAGGCAAAAGGCCGTGCCACGGCGAGGCCGGCCAATCATAAAGCCCGTGCCGCCACCTATGCGTTGAAATATAAAGATTTTAGTAAACGAGTAAACGAGTTAACAAGTAAACAAGATAAGTTTCTCATGTAAAATATAATTAGCAAGCCATCTCTGTCTCGTCTATTCGTTTACTAGTAAACTCGTCTACTAATAAATCAAAGTACATACATTATTATATAAATATGGAACAATTCCGTCTCGCCTCTGTTGATGAGGCAATAGAAGATTTCAAAGCCGGCAAATTCGTCATCGTGGTTGACGATGAAGACCGCGAAAACGAGGGCGACCTCATCATGGCCGCCGAACTCGCCACCCCGGAGGCTGTCAACTTCATGCTGCGCTGCGGGCGCGGCGTGCTTTGCGCGCCCATCACTAACGAGCGTTGCCGCCAGCTCGAACTGGAGCATCAGGTGCAAACCAATACCAGTATGCTAGGCACTCCTTTTACCGTCACCGTCGACCTGCTCGAAGGCTGCACCACGGGCGTAAGCTGCCACGACCGCGCCGCCACAATCCGCGCCCTTGCCGACCCTGCCCGCAAGCCCGAGGATTTCGGCCGCCCCGGCCACATCAATCCGCTCTATGCGCAGGATAGGGGTGTGCTGGCACGCGCCGGCCACACAGAAGCCGCCATTGACCTCGCCCGCCTCGCAGGGCTCACGCCTGCCGCCTGCCTCATCGAAATTCTCAACGACGACGGCACCATGGCGCGTATGCCGCAGCTGCAGGAATTTGCCAAGCGCGAGGGACTTAACATCATCACGATTAAAGACCTCATCGCTTACCGCCTCAAAAACGAGTGCCTCGTTGAGAAAGGCGAGGAGGTGGACATGCCCACAGAGTACGGCCATTTCCGCCTTATCCCCTTCCGCCAGAAGAACAACCGCCTCGAACACATCGCCCTCATCAAGGGCGAATGGGAAGAGGACGATGCAATCCCCGTGCGCGTGCATTCCTCCTGCATGACCGGTGACATCTTCGGTTCCAAGCGCTGCGACTGCGGCGAGCAGCTGCACCGCGCCATGAAGATGGTCGATGAAGCCGGCAAGGGCGTTATTCTCTACCTCAACCAAGAGGGACGCGGCATCGGGCTTATGGCGAAGATTGCCGCCTATAAGTTGCAGGAGCAGGGCTACGACACGGTAGATGCCAACGTGCACCTCGGCTACGACCCCGACGAGCGCGACTATGGTGTGGGGGCGCAAATCCTCGGTCTGCTCGGCGTGCATAAAATGCAGCTCATCACGAATAATCCCGTCAAGCGCGTGGGACTGGAAGCCTACGGTCTTGAAATCACCGAGAACATTCCCATTGAAATCACCCCCAACCCTTACGACCGCCGCTATCTCGAAACCAAGAAGAAGCGCATGGGGCACAATTTGCACCTATAATTTTCTCGTTTACTCGTATACTTGTAAACTTGTCTACTCGTTTACTTGTCTACTTGTTTACTAATAATCCAACATAATATCAAAACAATGGAAAACAACTTTTACAACCAAGTAGAAGAGCGTGCGCAAGGCAGCGCGTTGTCTTTTCCCGCCCTTATGTCAAAGGTCTATCTGTGGATGACGCTGGCACTGGTCGTAACGGGCATGACGGCGTACTACGTGGCCAGCAGCCCAGCAATCCTTTATGCCATTGTCTCTAACCAAATTGCCTTCTGGGGCTTGTTCATTGGCGAACTCGTGCTCGTGTTCGTGCTCAGTTCAAGGATTATGAGCCTGTCGTTTGTCACGGCGAGCCTGATGTTCGTGATATATTCTATCATGAACGGCGTGTTCTTCTCCTTCATCTTACTCGCCTACACCGAGCAGTCCATTGCCACGACCTTCCTGATTACCGCCGGCACCTTCGGCGCGATGAGCCTTTTCGGCTTTGTCACGAAGCGCGACCTCTCGGCAATGGGGCGCATCTTGTTCATGCTCCTCATCGGACTGATTATTGCCACGGTGGTCAACATCTTCATGAAAGCAGAGGGCCTGACGCTTATCCTCAATTACGCCGGCGTGGTCATCTTCGTGGGGCTTACGGCCTACGACACGCAGTCCATCAAGCAGATGCTCCAAGAGCATGGCGACAAGGAAGGCGCAGAGAAAATCGCCCTCCTCGGCAGCCTCTCGCTCTACCTTGATTTCATCAACCTCTTCATCTATTTACTGAGATTTTTTGGCGAAAGCCGCAAATAATAAATTAGAAAAATAATGGAACTTTCTGCAACCGTAAACCGCCTTGCTCCGTCGGCCACTTTGGCCATGTCGCAAAAGAGCGCAGAACTTAAAGCCCAGGGCGTGGACGTGATAAACCTTTCCGTCGGTGAGCCCGACTTCAACACGCCCCACCATATCAAGGAGGCAGCGCACAAAGCCATCGACGAGAACTTCTCGCGCTATTCTCCCGTGCCCGGCTACGCCGCTATCCGCGAAGCCATTTGCCAAAAGTTGCTTCGCGAAAACGGTTTGGCATACGATGCTGCGCAAATCACCGTGTCGAACGGCGCGAAGCAGGCCGTGTGCAACGCCGTCATGGCACTGGCTTCCGAGGGCGACGAAGTAATCATCCCTGCGCCTTATTGGGTGAGCTACCCGCAAATGGTGCTGCTCGCAGGTGCCAAGCCCGTGTTCGTGGAAGCCACGATTGAGCAAGATTTCAAGATAACGCCCGCCCAACTCGAGGCGGCCATCACTGAGCGCACCCGCGCCCTTATCCTCTGCTCGCCCAGCAACCCCACGGGCAGCGTTTACAGCGCGGCCGAACTGGCTGCCCTCGCCGAGGTGCTCCGCCGCCACGAGCAGGTCACGGTAATCAGCGACGAGATTTATGAGCACATCAACTACGTCGGTGCGCACGCTTCCATCGCCTCTCTGCCCGACATGACGGAGCGCACGGTGGTGATCAACGGCGTGTCGAAGGCGTATGCCATGACAGGCTGGCGCATCGGTTTCTCTGCCGCCCCCTTGGCGTTGGCAAAGGCAATGAACAAACTGCAGGGGCAGTACACCAGCGGTCCTTGCTCCGTGAGCCAGATGGCTGCCGTGGCTGCTTTCAGTGGCCCGCAGGAGTGCGTGGAAGAGATGCGCCAGGCTTTCTTGCGCCGCAAGAACCTCATCCTGGAACTCACGCGCCAAATCCCTGGTCTCGAAGTGAACGACCCCCACGGCGCGTTCTACCTCTTCCCCAAATGCAGCAGCTATTTCGGCAAGACCGACGGCAAGCACGCCATCAACTCGTCTTCCGACCTCGCCCTCTTTCTCCTTGAAGAGGGGCACGTGGCAACGGTGGGCGGCGATGCTTTCGGCTCGCCCGAGTGCTTCCGCATGAGCTACGCCACGAGCGATGAAAATATCGTTGAGGCCATTCGCCGCATCAAGGAAGCCCTCTCGCGGCTCAAATAACGGCAGCCGCTTTCGCCTTAATCGGTATAATAACAAAAATCTGCCGCGCAGGGAATTGTTTCTGTGCGGCAGATTTCAGCCTTGAACCATATTTCCCATGGAAAACACGAATGAAAATCTCGCCGCCGCCGCAACCGATGAGATGATTGTCGGCCTTATTGCCAAGAAGTTGGGTTTGCGCGAGCGGCAGGTGGCAGGTACGGTGAACCTGCTCAAAGGCGGTGCCACCATTCCCTTTATCAGCCGTTACCGCAAAGAGACTACGGGCGGACTGAACGAAGTGCAGATTGCCGAAATCAACGACAGTTGCGAGAAACTTGAAGAATTAGTGCACCGCCGGGAATATATTCTCAACACGATTGAAGAGCAGGGAAAACTCACGCCTGAACTGCGCCAGCGCATCGCCGGCTGTTGGGACGCAGACTTGCTTGAAGACCTCTATCTGCCCTACAAACCTAAACGCAAAACCCGCGCCGAGGCAGCCCGGAAGAAGGGTTTGCAGCCTTTGGCGGACAGCCTTCTTAAACGTCCGTATGATAATCCTGAGCGAACGGCGCGGCAGTTTCTCAATGACGAGGTGCCCGATGTGGAGGCCGCGCTCAGCGGTGCGCGCGACATCATTGCCGAGCACGTCAACGAGGACGAGCAGGCGCGTCAGTCGGTGCGCCGCTCTTATCAGCTTACGGCCGTAGTGCGCTCCAAAGTAGTTAAAGGCAAAGAAGAAGAGGGCGCGAAATTCCGCGACTATTTCGATTGGCAGGAACCGCTGCGCCGTTGCTCGTCCCACCGTATGCTTGCCATGCTGCGCGGTGAGGCGGAGGGTTTCCTTAAAGTAAGCATTCTTCCTGCCGACGACGATGACTGCCGCTCGCGTGTGGAGCGCCGTTTCGTGCGCCCCGGTTCTGCCGCCGCCGAGCAGGTGGGCATGGCAGTGGCTGATGCCTACAAACGTCTGCTTCGCCCCTCGATTGAAACGGAGTTTGCCGCCTTGGGCAAGCAGAAAGCCGACGAAGAGGCTATCCGCGTGTTTGCCGAAAACCTGCGCCAGCTCCTGCTCGCCGCCCCGCTCGGCGAAAAGCGCATTATGGGCATCGACCCCGGCTACCGCACGGGCTGCAAAGTAGTGTGCCTCGACAGTCACGGCATGCTGCTCCACAACGAAACCATCTATCCCCACCCGCCGCGCGGCGAGTATGCCCGTTCCTCGATAAAGGTGCGTACGCTTTGCGAGCAA
>JALFJC010000079.1:0-4914 GCA_022775595.1 Bacteroidales bacterium
TTCGCTGCCCGGACAGAAGTCAGCCTGCTTGTAGGGCTCATGCGTACACGAAAGCTCGGGATAGGCCGTGAGCACCTCTTCCGAATGGGCCGGCATTTCGATTTCGGGCACGACCGTGATGCCGCGCTGTGCGGCATATTCCACCAGTTCGCGCAGCTCCTGTTGGGTGTAGAATCCGCCGTATGCGCCCGGAGTCCGGGCCGAAGCATAGTGGCGGGGCGTATCGTTCCACCAGGTCTTCCAGAGCGAGTCGGTGCGCCAGGCCCCTATTTCGGTGAGCCGCGGAAACCGCTTGATTTCCATGCGCCAGCCGGCGGCGTCCGTGAGGTGCAGGTGCAGGCGGTTGAGTTTGTAGCGCGCCATCACGTCGATTTGCTTCTTCAAAAATTCTATGGGGAAGAAGTGGCGCGAAACGTCGAGCATCATGCCGCGCCACTCAAAGGCGGCCGCGTCTATTATTGTGCAGCAAGGGTAGGAGGGGGCAGCAGACGATTTAGATGCCGTAGCGGCTAATTGCCCCAGCGTCTGGCCTGCGCGTAAGAAGCCCTCTGCTGCAGCGGCTTCTACGATAATGCTGTCGGCGGTGACTCGGAGCCTGTAAGCCTCGCGCCCCTTTGCCGCATCGCTTTTGCGGAACACGGCGGCGTGTCCTTTGCCATCTGCTGATTTTTTCTCTATCAGGGGTGCGGTGTAAAGATTTCGCGCCATATCGCCTGCCTCGTTATTTACGGCGAATGGCTTAGCGGTGCTGAAAGAGCCTTTTTGGAAAGCGGCGTTCTGCGGTTTGGGCAAAAGGCTTTGCGCTTCGAGGCGGCACGATGTGCCGAAACAGCAAAGCATGGAAAGCGATAGCGTGACAATCTTGTTCATAAATTAAACGTGGGCGATACCTGAAAAATGATGCGGAAAAGCCCAAACGGGCATTTCCTTATATGAAATGTTTGCACAAAGGTACAAAAAAGCGATTTGAGGCATGATATGTATTTACAAAAAGTTGTAAATTTGTCTGCGTATAATGATTATCCCCACAATGAACAGTTCGGAACAAACCATCAGCCGCATAGAGCGCGCGCTGCGCAAGGCAGCTTCAAAATTTCCGTCAGACGCTGACAGCTACCCCTTGACCGACCTTTACATACAGGTGCGGCAGGAGAGCGGCGAGCTTTTGATTTTCAAT
The DNA here is from genome assembly GCA_022775595.1 of Bacteroidales bacterium. Taxonomy (GTDB): domain Bacteria; phylum Bacteroidota; class Bacteroidia; order Bacteroidales; family Bacteroidaceae; genus Alloprevotella. The sequence goes on from JALFJC010000079.1 coordinate 1,178, forward strand.
GACGACGACACGGAACTCACGCGCTGCGTCGTAGAGGAATGGATTGGCAATGCCGACGAGTCGTTCTACGACGACATACAGCCGCTCTTGCGCAAAATCCTCAGCCGAATGGACGAGGAACTCCACGCCCTGCCTTTGCTCAAGCCTTTCTCCCTCGTGCTGATCGGCGAAGACAAGGAAACGCTCGCCGACCTTTACCTCGTTGACGACGAAACGATTATGATAAGCGGCGACTTAATGGAAGGACTTGGCGAAGACCTTGACCGCTTTTGGGAAGACCTTTCTAAGAAATAATCTCACGACGTAACGCGCCGCCCCGCTTGGTTTGCAAGCGGGGCGGCGCGTTTATAGGGACAAAAACAAACGAGTAAACAAACTTCGATTTGTTTACTCGTTTTATTGAAAACTTATCAATTAGTTGTTTGCTGCGGGTGCTTGGGGAGCAGCGGGTGCTGCGGGTGCGGCAGGTGCCTGCGGGGCTGCGGGAGCCGTGGCGGCGGGTTTCGCTGTGGTAACTACGCTGGTGCTGTCCTTGCCCGTGGGAGCGAAGAAGATGCTGGCAACGCTGAACACCACGAGGCAAGCTGCGAGCGTCCAGGTGGCCTTTTCAACGACGTCGGTCGTCTTGCGAACGCCCATTATCTGGTTGGAAGAAGCAAAGTTGGAGGCAAGTCCGCCGCCCTTGGATTCTTGGATAAGCACGAGGAGTGTGAGCAATACGGCCGTGATGACAGCCAAGATAACTAATACGGAATACATAATCAGTAATTCTTTGTAAAATGTGTGTTATAAAGTTTTGTTTTGATGCTTGCTATTGACGATTAGTTTCTGCAAAAATCGGATTTGGTCTGCAAAGTAACTATTTTTTTTTGGATTATTCAAGTTTACCTTACGTATAATTTCAAGTGCCTTCTCATATCTGCCCTGTTTGATGTAGATTTTTGCCAGCGTCATGGTGAAAAACGCTTCTTCGCCGCCGCTGCCTGCTTCTTCGCCGCCGCTGTCGGTATCGGGCACGTACTCCACTTCTTCTTGCAGTTGTATGCCGTCTGACGTGTTCTGTATAAAGTTGTCGATAATGCTGCCCGTCCGGCTTTGCCCAGGCTTCGTGTCCTTTTGTTGCGACGGATTGGGCACGATGTCGTCCATTTGCAGCAGGAAGGCCGTGTAGTCAACGGCAGCCTCGGCGGGCGTGAGCCTGTGCTGCGGCATGAGCGGCTCGTCGGACGTGCGCAGGAAGTCGTCGATAAGCGTAGCCGTGCGGTCGCCTGCGGGTTGCTGCTGCGGAGCGCGGAGCGGCTTTTTCGCGGCGTTGGGCTTGAGTTTATAGCTGTCGGCTTCGATGAGACTGAACAGCACCTTGCGGTCGGGCAGGCATACGGCGGCCCGGCGTAGTTCCTCGCCGAACGACGGGTCGTGCAGCAAGAAGAGGTTTTGCAGGAAGAGCAGCCTTGCGGAGTGGAAGCACGGATATTTTGCCACCAGCTCGCGCAGCGGGTAGAGCGTCTCTTTGCTGAGCCGTTCTGGGTGCTCTATGAGTTCAGTCAATGAAAGTTGCATCTATATTATTATTGTATATAGCAGACAGGTTGCAAGCGTGCGCGCCGTCTACCAATTCGCCACGGTGGCGTTGAAAATCTGGTCGGCGAGGTCTTTCACCATTTCCGTCACCAGTTCTTCTTGCACGCTCGTTAGCTGTTGCGTGGAATTATATTGCGTGGTGGCCTGGAACTGCTTTTCCCAGTGCTCGTTGGTCTTGTTGTTGTCGTAGCGGATATTGACCGTCATGCGCAGCTGCACTTGGGCGGAATAGCCGTCAGCCGAAATCGACTTGTTGAACTGGTCGTAGCCCGTTATCTCGCCTGCGATGTGGAGGTCGCCGCCGCGCTTCACGAGTTTCAGGCGCGTTTGGTTGGCAAACATGTCCTGCAGTTTGTTGTTGAACATGGCTTCCATCGGCGCCCAGCCGTAAGGTGCGCGGTTCACCACCTTATCGATCTGGATGGTCTTGATGAGGTCGTAGTTGATACTCGTGCCCGTAAACTTATAGCTTATGGTGCAGGCCGTCAGCAAGGAGAGGCAGAGGCAGGGAATGAGCAACAGAATGGCTATCCCGCTTCTCGCGCCCGGCGCACGCTGCAGATTGAAAAGAATGCTATGCTTCGTCTTCCAGCCCATACTCTTTGATTTTTCTATAAAGCGTGCGTTCGGAGATGCCGAGCTGTTCGGCTGCCGCTTTCCTGCGTCCGTGGCAGGAGCGCAATGCCTGGCGTATGAGATCGCGCTCAAGTTGTTCGAGCGAGGGCGGGGCAGCGGTGGCAGCCGTGGCGGCCACGGGGCTTTCCTGTGCGGGTTCGTTAGGCACCTCCGTCACTTCCTCCGCCTCCCAGATAGGCAGGTCGTCCTTTGCAGGCGTGATTTGCGGCTTGCGCGGGTTGCGGTTGAGAAACGTCACGTTGCCGTGCTCCGCCGCGCGGTCGCTGCCATCGGCTGAATGGTGTGCCACGGCATTTTGCCCGTGCACTATTTTTTTCAGTTCGCTCACATCGCGACGCAAGTCGAAGAGAATTTGATAGAGGATTTCGCGCTCGTTTTTGAAACCGCCGTCCGTCTCGTCGCGCCCCACGATAGCGGGCAGCGAGTGCGCTGAATTTTTCGGCAGATACGTTTGCAGGATTTCCGGGGTTATCTCGCGCGTGTCGGCCGTTACGGAGAGGCTTTCTGCGAGGTTCTTGAGCTGGCGCACGTTGCCGGGCCAGGCATAGTCGGAGAGCCATTCCTCGGCCTGCGGCGTGAGGCGTACGGCAGGCATGCGGTATTTCTCGCTCATGTCGAGCGCAAACTTTTTGAACAGCATCACGCTGTCGCGGCCGCGCTCGCGGAGGGGCGGCACGTGGATGGCAATCGTGTTGAGTCGATAATAAAGGTCCTCACGAAATTTGCCGTCGTGGATGGCCTGTTCCAGGTTCACGTTGGTAGCCGCCACGATGCGCACGTCGGTCTTGCGCACCTCGCTCGAGCCCACGCGGATATACTCGCCCGTTTCGAGCACGCGCAGCAACCTTGCTTGCGTGGCGAGCGGCAGTTCTCCCACTTCGTCGAGGAAGAGCGTGCCTCCGTTGGCGGCGGCAAAATAGCCCTCGCGCTGCTCCACGGCTCCCGTGAACGCGCCCTTCTCGTGTCCGAAAAGTTCCGAGTCAATCGTGCCTTCGGGAATGGCGCCGCAGTTCACGGCAAGGTAGCGCTTATGCTTGCGCAGGCTGTTGTCGTGAATGATGCGCGGGAACACCTCTTTGCCCGCGCCGTTCTCGCCCGTAATCAGCACGGTGAGGTCCACGGGGGCAATCTTCATGGCTATTTCCAGGGCGCGGTTGAGTGCCTCGCAGTTGCCTATGACGCTGTATTTTTGCTTAATATTTTGAAGGTCGAAGCCTGCCATATTTTTATTGTGTGTGGATAGGCGTTATAAAGGGTGTGCCCTGCGCACGAACCTATCAGTTAGCAAAATTACGCAATTTCTCCCGAATTTTCGGCTTTTCTTATAAGCAAATGTTGCGCGGCCTCGTTTTTTCGTGTTTTTGAAGTGATGCATAGCTAATGTGTACGATATTATATCTACTTAACAGAAATCACATTTAAGGCCTCACGAGTAGGGGCGTTTTGCAAAACGCCCGGAAAATATAGCAGCCTCATTGATATGTGCTATTCAGCGTACACGGCGGGCGTTTTGCAAAACG
>JALFJC010000164.1:0-21686 GCA_022775595.1 Bacteroidales bacterium
TTCAGAGCGTCTGCCTTACAAGCAGAGGGTCGGGGGTTCGAATCCCTCAGTGCCCACACTGGGAAATCAAAATCCTTAGAAGGCGTGGAAACCCTCGGTTTCCGCGCCTAATTTTTTTCTTTCTGCACAAATGACTACCGAACAATATCCTTCTCGGCTCTTGGAACGGGCGGTGAGCGAGTTTGCCAAGCTCCCCGGCATAGGGCGCAAAACGGCCCTGCGCTTTGCCCTGCACACGCTCTCGCGCGACGAAAACAGCGTGGCGGCAATGGCAGAGAGCATCTTGCGGCTGCGCCGCGAGGTGAAATATTGCCGCGTGTGCCACAATATATCCGACACCGACGTTTGCGAAATTTGCGCCAACCCGTGCCGCGATGCCTCGACGATATGCGTGGTGGAAAATGTGCGCAGCGTAATGTCGTTTGAAAGTACCGGGCTTTACCACGGGCTTTACCACGTGCTCGGCGGCGTGATTTCGCCGATGGACGGCATCGGCCCGGCCGACCTTCGCCTCGACAGCCTCTTCGAGCGCGTGGCGCAAGGCGGCATCAAGGAGGTAATCCTTGCCCTCAATCCCACAATGGAGGGCGACACCACCAACTTCTATATCTACCGCAAGCTCGAGCAGACGGGCGTGGCGGTCACCGTGTTGGCGCGCGGCGTGAGCGTGGGCGAAGAAGTGGAGTATGCCGATGAGGCCACCCTCGGCCGCTCGCTCGTGGGACGCACGCCCTTTGCATAATGTCGGCTGCGCTCGGCAAAATTCAAGTAAACTTGATTTCTGCGCTCGCTTGCACGACATTTGCATAAATAATTTGGAAGCAACTACACAATATTATATATATGTCTCCAAACGCAATGATAAAAGTCCTGCGCATCGACTACGTGCTCACGCTCGCGGCGGCAGGACTGTTGGCAGCGGCCTTTGAGCTTGGCTGGCTGCCCGCGGGCTTTGTGGAAGCCACGCCCGAAACGCTCTATACCGCCAACCTCATCAGCATCGTCACGGCACTCGGCGGCACCTATCTCGCCCTGCGCCTCATGGCTTTCGGCAAGGTGAAGCGCATGGTAGCCGAGAGCGAAAAGGCCTACTGCAAGTTTTTGGCCCTGCGCCAGCTGATTATCGGCGTGGCAATCTATGCCAACCTTTTTCTCTACTATGCCTTCCTAAGTGCGGACAACACTGCGATGTATTGCCTGCTCATCACGCTCGTGGCGCACTGCTTTTGCTGGCCGGCGGCGCAGGCATCTTCCGATAAGTAACGATTTTAGTAAACAAGTAAACGAGTAGACAAGGAAATTTTCGTGCAAGCGAGAGCAGAGCCGAACTTGTTCGAGCTATGCCGAGCGCAGCCGAAAATCTCAAAGAAAACAAGACAAGTAAGTCTTGCTATACAGTAATATAAAAGTGACTTGTCTCGTCTACTCGTTTACTTGTAAACTCGTTTACTAATATTTTGAACGCAAAAGGATGAAACTCACCGTCATCATTGTTAACTACAACGTTCGCTATTTTCTCGAACAATGTCTGCGCTCGCTGTTCCTCGCGGGCACGGGCATTGATATGGAGGTATATGTTGTGGACAACGCATCGTCGGACCGCAGCGTGCCGTTTCTCAGGGCGCGTTTCCCGAAAAAGCAATATCCCCACCTGCATTTTATCGTCAATGCCGAAAACATGGGTTTCGGCTACGCCAACAATCAGGCGTTGAAGAAGGCGGCGGGTGAGTATGTGCTTTACCTGAACCCCGACACCCTGCTCACGGAAAACACCCTGCACGATGTGCTCGCCTTTGCCGACAGCAAGCCCGACCTCGGCGCGCTCGGCGTGAAAATGTTGCAGGAAAACGGACGCTTCGCCTTTGAGTCGCGGCGCGGTCTGCCCACTCCGTGGACCTCTTTCTGCCGCATGGCGGGCCTGGCCACACTGTTCCCCAAGTCGCGACGCTTTGGCAGATACTATATGCGCTATCTCGATGAGAATGAGGCGGCGGAGATAGAAATCGTGTCGGGGGCATTCATGCTGGGGCGGCGCGAAGTGTTGCAGGAGTTGGGCGGTTTCGACGAAGACTTCTTTATGTACGGCGAGGACATAGACCTCTCTTATCGCCTCCTCAAATCGGGGCGCAAAAACTACTACGTGCCCACGCCCATCGTGCATTACAAAGGCGAGAGCACGCAGAAAAACAGCTATCGCTACGTGCACGTGTTTTATGAAGCGATGCTCATCTTTTTCCGCAAGCATTTCCGTCATTACAGCCTGCTTTTCTCCCTTCCCATCAACATTGCCATTGTGCTCCGCGCCGCTGTGGCGCTGATAGCCATGCAGCTTAAAGCCTTGCGCTCCATTTACCATCCCCACGAGAAGAAGGTGGCGGGCAGTTTCTTATACTACGGGCGCAACACGGAGAGGATGAAGCATTTGGCAGAGCAGTGGCGGCTGTACGTGACCTACGTGGAAACCGACGAACAGGCATTGCCCGACGGGCATCTGACGTACGAGGGCGACCTCGGCCGCTTCATGTTCGTCATCTACGACGACGAGTCGTATTCTTTAAGCAAGATGTTGGAAAATGCCGCCCGTTCGCCGCAACCGCTCTACGTGGCTACGTATCATGCGCAGAGCAATGTTTTGATAACCGGCGGCAAGGTGTATCATGCGATACGCGAGACGCTATAAGAATTGGTTTTAGAACATGACAAAGCCTTTGCCCGTCATATTGAGAGCCATAGAGCCAGAAGACTTAGAGTTGCTCTATACGATAGAAAACGACCCGGACGTTTGGGACGTTACGGCAGTCGGCGCGCCGTGCAGCCGCTATGCATTGAAGCAGTATGTCGCTTCGCAGCAAACGCTCGGCGAGTGCGACCAGCTGCGCCTCGTGGTGGCTCTGCGCGACAGCGGCCGCGCCATCGGCATTGCCGACCTCACCGACTACGATGCCATAGACCGCCGCGCGGAAATCGGCATCGTGTTGCTCCGCTCCGAGCGCGGTAAAGGCTACGGTGCAGCCGCGCTATCCTTGCTCGAGGACTATGCCCGCGACCGCCTGCGTCTGCACTCTCTGCTTGCCCGCTCGGCAACCGATGGTAACGATGCCGCCCTTGCCCTTTTTCGCTCCGCCGGCTATGAACAGGCGGGCACGCTCAAGGACTGGCATTACAGCAAAGGCAAGTACAGCGACATGGCTTTGTTTCAAAAGATTTTTAAGGAAGGGTAGGGGATTTTTCTTGTGCCTGCCGCTAATAAATACCCAATTAAGGAGCCATAAGATGAACGAAAATCTGAAGTGCTACTTCAGATTTTATCGGAAAATTTGAAGTGGTACTTCAGATTTTCACTCGAAAAACACTCTTTTACCGACCCTTTTCTCTGATTTTCTTTTCTTCCTTACTTTATAGTTGCATCAGCAGCCTTTTTTCTTTACTTTTGCATAATAAGACAAACAAAAATATCATGTTGTTTATGCAGAAACTGGCAGATTATATCAAGCAGATAGAGATTAAAAGCCTGTGGAGCGGGCACAAGCACATCGTTTGGACGCTGCAACGGGGCGTGAACGTGCTGAGCGGAAAGAACGGCGCGGGCAAGAGCACCATCCTCAACAAACTCGTCTCAGCCTTGCGCGACATGCCCGCCAGCGGAGAAATTAAGTGCGCCACGCACCTCGGCGTGCGCATCGACTTCTCGCCCTCCGATGCCACGGGCATACGCTACGACATCATTCGCAGTTTCGACCGCCAGCCCGTCCGCGACGAGCGCATCACGGCGGCGGCAGGCGTGCCGCTCATCACGGAGCTCGATTGCCAGCTCTACCTTGTGCAGCGCCGCTATCTTGACTACCAGGTAAACGTGGGCAACCGCATGATTGCCCTCCTCACCGGCGGCGCACCAGACGCCCGCGAGCGGGCCACGGAGGCCGCCAATCTTAAAACGCGCTTCCAGGACATTGTGGACGAATTGTTTAGCGAAACAGGCAAGCGCATCGACCGGCAGAGCAACGAACTTTCCTTTATCCAATACGACGAGCCGCTATCGCCCTACAAACTTTCCAGCGGCGAGAAGCAGGTGCTCCTTATCTTGCTCACCGTGCTCACCGAAGACCGCCAGCCCTACGTGCTGTTTATGGACGAGCCCGAGGCGAGCCTGCATTTCGAGTGGCAGAAGAGGCTCATCAGCATTGTGCACGAGCTGAACCCCAACGCGCAGATTATCCTCACTACTCACTCGCCCGCCCTCATTATGGACGGCTGGGAGGACAGCGTTACGGAAGTTAGCGACATCACAGTTTAAGGAAAATGGGCAAGGGGCTTACAGATAATCTCAATTCGGCTTATGTTGAGGCTGCCAACCGTTTGGCGGGCAAGCAGGCTCCGAAGAAAATCGTGGCTTATGTGGAGAGTTACGATGACGTGCTCTTTTGGAGCAATCTGCTGCGCGAGGCACAGTTGCCGGGCATGCAGTTTGAGGTAATTCTGCCCTCGCGCTACTCGCTTTCAAAAGGTAAGAAGATAGCCCTTGCCAACGACCTCGGCCCGCGTCTCGGCAAATACATGATTGCTTGCGTAGATGCCGATTACGACTATGTGCTGCAAGGTGTTACGGAAAACTCAAAGATAGTTTGCACGAACCCTTACGTGTTCCACACTTACGCTTATGCAATCGAGAACTTCCAGTGCTACGCGCCCACCTTGCACAACGTTTGCGTTATGGCTACGCTCAACGACCGCAACGTTTTTGACCTTGAGCGTTTTCTCTCTGAATATTCCGAAATCATTTGGCCGCTGTTTGTCTGGAACGTGTGGGCGTACCGCTACGGCGCTTACAAGCAGTTCTCCCTCCTCGACTTTGCGCGGGTGGTGACGCTTACGGAGGTCAACTTGCATCATCCCGAGCAGACACTTGCCCGCCTGCGCCACCTTGTCAATGGCAAGATCAGCCGCCTGCAAAAGTCGTATCCGCAGGGCCGCCGCACGTACAAACCGCTTTGGAACGAGTTGCTCGCCCTCGGTCTCACGCCGCAGACAACTTATATGTATATGCGCGGGCACGACTTGTTCGACGGCGTGGTCACGCCGATGCTCTCTGCCGTTTGCGACGTGTTGCGCAAGGAGCGCGAGCGCGAGATACGCCGACTGGCCGAACACGCTACGCAGTTGCAAAACGAACTTTCTGCCTACGCCCACGCCTCGTCGCCCATCGACGAAATGCTCCGTAAGAACCTTGCCTATACCGATTGCCCGCTGTATCGCAAGATTATCGACGATATCAAGGCGTTTGTTGAGGGCGTATTATAGTAGGGCGTTCTGCAGAACGCCCGCCAGGTGCGCCGCATGGCATAAATAATTGAGGCAATCATTTTTCTCTTTTTCTTTTGCTTTTTTCTCGCCTTGCACTAACTTTTCATAAGTTAGGCGGCGGCTCGGACAAGCAAAAGAAAAAGCACTAAATTAAAAGCCTGCGGCTTTCATTTTCCGCTTTTTCTTTTGCTTTTCTCTCGCCTTGCACTAACTTTGCACTATCTAATCAGGTACTTCCTTATAAGATAGTTTTAATATGGGTACTTTTCTTAAAGCCGTAAAGGCGGGCTGGTCGAAACTAAAAAAGGCATTGGCCGCCGCATGGCGTTGGTACAAGGGACAGTTCGCAGGCCGTCCTTGGTGGCGAAAAACATTGGCGGCCATTGTTTCGTTTTTCGCATTTATAATATTGTATGCCGTCGCCGTTACCTGCAATCTCTTCTGGCTTTTCGGCAAATCGCCGTCAATCAGCGAAATCCGCAATCCAAAGACTGCAATGGCGTCAGAAATGTATAGCGCGGATGGCAAACTGCTCGGCAAGTTCTTCAACGAGAACCGCTCGCCCGTGCCTTACGACTCCATCAACAGCGTATTCTTCCAAGCACTTATTTCTACCGAAGACGAACGCTTCTACGACCACCACGGCGTAGACGTGCAGGGACTCTTTGCCGCGCTGAAAGATGCCACGCAGGGCCGCGCCCGAGGCGCGTCTACCATTTCGCAGCAACTGGTAAAGAATATGTTCCGCGTACGCACGCAATATTCCACCGGCTTGCTCGGAAAGGTGCCGGGGCTGAGTATTCTCATCATGAAGAGCAAGGAGATGATCATCGCCACCGAGTTGGAACTGCTCTGCACGAAAAACGAAATCCTCGAGATGTACGCCAACACGGTCGACTTTGGTTCCAACGCTTTCGGCATCAAGACGGCCGCCAAAACCTATTTCAACACCACGCCCTCGCAACTCAAGCCCGAGGAGGCCGCTGTGCTCGTGGGGTTGCTCAAAGCCACGTCGGCCTATAACCCGAAAATCAATCCCAAGAACAGTCTGAAACGCCGCAACACCGTTTTAGACAATATGTATGCCCACCGCAAGGAACTCGCAGAGCATTTTCCCAATGTGGCCATTACTACCAAAGAGACCTGCGAAGCACTCAAAGAACAACCCATTAAGTTGAATTTCAGTGTTGAAAACGCCTATCAGGGCACTGCGCTCTATTTCCGCGAGGCGGTGAAGGACTACGTGCGCGAGCATTGCCCCGACCTTGACCTCGACCGCGACGGACTGAAAATCTACACCACGCTCGACAGCCGCATGCAGCGTTACGCCGAAGAGGCAGTGGACGAGCAGATGCAGAACGTGCAACGCTCTTTCGACAACCATTGGCGCGGCCTCGGCGACCCTTGGCGAGATGCAAAGGGCAACGTGATTCCGAATTTCATAGAAGACATAGCCCGCCGAAGCGATGCCTACAAGATGCTCGTGGCACGCTTCCCCAACAATCCCGACTCCGTGCGCCATTACATGAACAAGCCCCACCGCGTCAAACTCTTCAGCTACGGCGAAGAGGGTAGGGTGAAGTACGAAGAGATGAGCACGATGGACTCCATTCGCTACATGGTGAAATACATGCACACGGGCTTCGTGGCCATGGAGCCGCAGACGGGCTATGTGCGGGCCTATGTGGGCGACATCGATTTCAAGACTTGGAAATACGACAAGGTGCAGGCCATGCGCCAACCCGGCTCCACGTTCAAACTGTTCGTATATGCCACCGCCATGAAGCAGGGCTGGACGCCGGCAGATGCGCGCATCACAGACTCTTACATACGTATGGAGGTTTACGACCCCGCACAGGGTAAAAACACCATTTGGCAGCCGCACAACGCTAACGGACATTTTTCCAACGCCAACATTCCCCTTCGCGCCGCCTTCGCGCAAAGCGTCAACACCATTGCCGTAAAACTCGGGCAAGAGGTAGGCATCGACAACGTGATACAGACGGCGCACGACATGGGTATAACCTCGAAACTCGAGAATGCCCCCGCGCTGGCCCTCGGTTCCAACGACGTGACGCTCTTCGAGATGGTCAACGCCTATGCCTCCGTGGCCAACGACGGCATGCACGTTGCCCCCGTGCTGGTCACCAAGATTGTAGATGCCGACGGGCGTACCGTGTACGAGGCGAAGCATGAAGAAAAGCGCGCCTTGCCTTACCGCGCCGCCTTCTATATGCAAAAGCTCCTTGAGGCTGGCGTGCGCGATGGCGGCGGCACGTCGCAGACCCTCGGCGGTTCGGCCTACTTGGGTCGTTATGGCAATCAGCTCGACTTCGGCGGCAAGACCGGCACGAGCAACAACCATTCCGATGCGTGGTTCATCGGCGTTACGCCCGGCTTGGTGGGCGGCGCGTGGGTAGGCGGCGAGTACCGCAGCATCCATTTTCGCACCGGCCGCCTCGGCCAGGGCAGCCGCACGGCATTGCCCATCTTCGGGCTTTTTATGAAAAAGGTGCTGGAAGACGAGAGCCTGAAAGACAAATATTTGCTCAAATATCCCGCGCCGAAGGAAGACATTGCCCCGTCTACTTACCAAGGCTATTTCGCCCCGCCTGCCGAAGAGACCGACAGCCTCTCTGCCGACAGCACGTTTGTTGGCGATGACCTCATGGGCGCGGGCGCAGACCCCGCCGCTGCCGAGCAACCGGCCGGCAATGCCGCAGAGGCGGCGGGCGAGAATGCCGCCAACTTGTTTGAATAAGGCAATAATTATTGGGCGCAGCAATGCGCCCAATATAGATAATCTGAGGCGTTTGCAAAAGTTTGCAAACGCCTTTTCTCTTTCTGCGTAGAACGTGATTTTGCCGTTTGCAATTTTTACGTCTCTGCTTTCTTGGAAATTTTGAAAGTTTAGGAAAATATAACACTGACGGACTTGCGCAAAATTTTAAGGCGGAAAATTCTTGCGCTTACGTAAGTTCGTTTCAACTATCCTATTAGCCCGTAAAAACTATCCTATAAGATAATTTTTACGATCACGGAGATAATTTTCACGAGCTTGCTTAAAATTTTCACGTTCTTGCTGAAAGTTGCGGGTAAAACAAAAGCAGGAAGTGCGCTGCGCCGCGCTCTTCCTGCTTGCAAGGCAAATTTAATCATTTATCCCCGTCGCGCCAAATTCCAAAAAGTGTTGCGGTTTGTTTATTGGCAATAAAACAGCCGTTTTGAAGTGCCTTGCACGAAAGATTGCGGGATTTCATCGCATTATTTCCGAATTTTGAGCGCAAAACAAGCACTGCCTTATAAGAAACTGCGATTAATTCAGCAAAAAAACGTACTTTTGCAACAAATTAGGGACGTTATGCACGGCCGGCAAGAACGAAAACGCGGCAGTGCACCCCATAAAAACGACTTGTATGGGATTTTTTGATTTCTTTTCCAAGAAAAAAAACAAGGAAACGCTCGACGCCGGCCTTGAAAAGACGAAAGAAACCTTTTTCGGCAAACTCGCACGCGCCGTGGCCGGCAAAAGCAAGGTAGACGACGAGGTACTCGACAACCTCGAGGAGATTCTGATTACTTCCGACGTGGGCGCAGACACTACCGTCGAGATTATCCGGCGCATCGAGGAGCGTGTGGCCCGCGATAAGTATGTGGGTACTTCGGAGTTGCAAAACATTCTGCGCGAAGAGATTTCCGCCCTCCTTACCACCTGCGGCAACGACGACGAAACGGGATTTGACCTGCCAGAAGACAAGAAACCGTATGTTATCATGGTGGTCGGCGTGAACGGCGTGGGCAAAACCACTACGATCGGCAAACTGGCCTACCAGTTTAAGGAAGCCGGCAAGAAAGTGGTGCTCGGCGCGGCCGACACGTTCCGCGCAGCCGCCGTGGAGCAACTTTGCATTTGGGGCGAGCGCGTGGGTGTGCCTGTGGTGAAGCAACAGATGGGCAGCGACCCCGCCAGCGTGGCATACGACACGCTTTCATCGGCCAAGGCACAGGGGGCAGACGTGGTGATTATCGACACCGCCGGCCGTCTGCACAACAAAGTGGGTCTGATGAACGAACTGACGAAAATAAAGAACGTGATGCGCAAAGTCGTGTCCGATGCGCCCCATGAAATCCTCCTCGTGCTCGACGGCAGCACAGGTCAGAATGCCTACGAGCAGGCACGCCAGTTTGTAAAAGCCACAGAAGTGACGGCACTTGCCGTGACCAAACTCGACGGCACAGCAAAAGGCGGCGTGGTAATCGGCATCTCGCATTTGCTCAAAGTGCCCGTGAAGTACATCGGCCTCGGCGAAAAGATGACCGACCTGCAGCCCTTCAACCGCCGCGCCTTTGTAGACTCGCTGTTTGGCGACAAAGAGGCGTAAAATCTGTAAGGACTTTTTTTCCTATTATATACATATAAGAATATATATGCACAGCGTAGACATCATCACGATGGGCTGCTCCAAAAACCTTGTAGATTCAGAGCAGCTGATGCGGCAATTCAAGAAATTCGGCTATAAAATATACCACAACCCCGAGCGGACGCACGGCGACGTGGCCGTGGTGAACACTTGCGGCTTTATCGGCGACGCTAAAGAGGAGAGTGTGAACATGATACTCGAACTTTGCGACGCAAAAGAGCGCGGTGAACTCAAAAAAGTGTTCGTAATGGGTTGCCTTTCTGAAAGATACCTCAATGAGCTCGTTGCGGAAGTGCCTCAGGTGGATAAGTTTTACGGCAAGTTCAACTGGAAGGAATTGCTCACCGACCTTTGCGGCGATTACGACGAGACGCTGCGCAACCGCCGCGTGCTCACCACGCCCAAACACTACGCCTATTTGAAAATATCCGAGGGCTGTGACCGCAAATGCGCTTACTGCGCTATTCCCATCATCACAGGCAGCCACAAAAGCCGTCCCATGGAAGAAATCCTCGATGAAGTCAGGGAATTGGTGGCAGATGGGGTGAGCGAGTTCCAAGTCATCGCCCAGGAACTTACCTACTACGGCATCGACCTCTACAAGGAGCAACGCCTGCCTCAGCTGATAGAAGCCATGGCGCAGATTCCAGGCGTGCGTTGGATAAGGTTGCATTATGCTTATCCCACGCATTTTCCAAAAGATTTGCTGCGCGTAATGCGCGAATACCCAAATGTTTGCAACTATTTAGATATAGCGTTGCAACACATTGCTGATCCCGTGTTGCAGCGTATGCAGCGCCACATCACGAAAGCCGAGACCCTTGCCCTTTTACAGGAGATGCGGCGCGAGGTGCCCGGCATCTGTATCCGCACCACGCTGATGGTAGGTTTTCCTGGCGAGACGGAGGAAGACTTCAACGAACTCCTCGAATTTGTGCGCGAGGTGCGTTTCGACCGCATGGGGGCTTTTGCTTACAGTGAGGAGGAGGGCACTTACGCAGCCCTGAACTATGAAGACGATGTGCCCGAAGAGGTAAAGCAGGCGCGGCTGGACAAACTGATGTCCGTGCAAGAGCGCATCTCCGCCGAACTCTGTGCCGCGAAAGTCGGTCAACGCGTCACGGTGGTGATAGACCGCCAAGAAGGCGATTACTACATAGGGCGTACGGAAGCCGACTCGCCCGAAGTGGATTGCGAGGTGCTCGTGCCCGTAAGCGAGCAGACGCTGCAAACCGGCGTATTCTATACGGCTGAAATCACGGGAGCCGATGAATTCGACCTTTATGCCACGATTGAGGACTGATACAATATTATATATATGAATAACAAAGACTTTCTCAACGCAGTTTCCCGCCGCATGGGCATTTCCCAAAAAGAAGTTCAGGCAATGTCGAACGCATTTGCCAAGGCTCTGTCGGAAAATCTCGACGATGAAAACAGCCTGAACGTGCCCGGCTTCGGAAGTTTTGAGGTGAAAAAGAAGTTGGAGCGCGTGGTGGTCAGCCCTATTACCAAGAAGCGCAAACTCGTGCCGCCCAAACTCGCGCTTGCCTTCAAGCCGAGCAGTGTGTTGAAAGATAAAATACAATAAAGGATGCCTGTAAAGAACAAAATTTCGCTTCAAGAATTGGCAGAGTTCATGACAGCTGCCGATGAGACCCTCGACAAGAAAACTTGCGAGGCGTTTGCACGCACCCTTTTCGAGGTGGTTGAAGAAGCCCTGCTCTCTGATAAATTTGTCAAGGTGAAAGGCTTTGGCACGTTTAAACTCGTCGCTGTGAGCGACCGAGAAAGCGTGAACATCAATACGGGCGAACGCTTTCAGATTGAAGGACATACAAAGGTGTCCTTCATTCCCGACAATACCTTGAAAGAAGAAATCAACCGCCCCTTTGCGCATTTCGAGACCATCGATCTTAGCGACGAGACCGAGCAGGCAGAACTTGATGCCATTGATGCCGCTGCCGCCGAAGAAGCACTGGAAAATGAAGAGGCAGAAGAAACGGTTGAGGAGGTTGCGGAAGAGATGCCCGCAGATGAACCTACCGAAGAGGTTGTCGAAGAAGAGGTCATGGAGGAAGTACCCGAAGAGATGCTTAAAGAAGAGCCTGTCGAGGAAGCCGAAGAACCTATGGAAGAGCCAGTTGCTACTGAACCTCAAACCATTGTGACGGCTGAGAAAAAGGAAGAAGAGCCTGCAAAGGCCGAAGAACCTGCCGCCGATACTACTCTTGAAAGCGAAAAAGCTCCTGAACCCGAAGCCGAGGAGCAGGAAGAAGCGCCGACTGCCTTGCCTGTTTCATACGAATACACCGAACAGCCGCCCCGCCGTCCGTTTAACTGGTGGAAAGCCATAGGCGTGTTTTTCGCTGTGCTCGCGCTGATGCTGCTCAGTTACTTTGCTGGCTATTACCGCCTGCTTTGCCCCTGCATTATCGGCTTGCCCGAGTGGAGCGAGACGCAGCCTGCAAAACCAGCCGATAAGGTGCTGCCGGCTAAGCCCGCGCCCGCAAAACCGCAGCCTGCGCCGGCTCCCGCCAAGGCGGTCGCCCCGGAAATTCCGCCTATTCCGGAAAATCCGGAAAAGCCGGCCTCTCCGAGCAAGTCCAGCCAGCCAGCCAAATCCCCCGCGCCCCGCAAGCAGCAATCCGCGCCAGCAGAAGTTTCCCCCGCGCCCCCGGCCGACACCACCATTGCCACGCAACCGCACACTGTGGCACGCGGCGAAACGCTTTATTCCATTGCCCGCAAATACTATGGCTCGGACAAATATGTCAATGTCATTATCCGCCATAACCGAATAAAGAATCCCAATAATATCGAGAAGGGCACGACCCTCCAAATCCCTATCCTCGATACCGGGAATTGACGGTCTGAAGCAATTAAGAATGTTAAGAATAAGGCACATAGTGTTAATAATGTGCCTGAAAACGACTTATTTGCTATGATAATTCGTAATAAAGCCCTATATTTGCAATCGATTTTCCTATAAATCTATTATCATGTCCTTACGTTTCCCAATATTCTTCTTTTTATTCACTCTTTTCTCCCTTCCGGCATTCAGCCAAGACCTTTTAGCCAGCCAGGCACCTATAGACCGCCGCTTACGCGCCGTTGATTCCGTGGCACTGCGCCGTGTTATCCGCAGAAAAGAAAAGCGTTTGGACGAAGAACTTTATAGCACGTGGAACACTGAACGCGCTCACCCTTACACGGAAAAGCAGGTAGCAAGTGCTTTACCTGACAGTGTGAAGATTGATTTGCGCGGTTTCTGTATGCCGACACCTTCGCGCAATGTTACCTCGCGTTACGGTTATCGCCCGGCTTTCCGCCGCGTTCACAAAGGGCTTGATATTAAAGTTTATACGGGCGACACGATTGTCGCTGCCTTTGACGGCAAGGTGCGTGTGGTGCGCTACGATGCAGGAGGTTATGGATATTATGTAGTGCTGCGCCATCACAACGGTCTTGAAACCATCTACGGACATCTTTCCAAGCAACTTGTAGTTACTAATCAGGAGGTAAAGGCCGGTGAACCTATAGGTTTGGGCGGCAATACGGGTCGTTCATTCGGTTCGCACCTTCACTTTGAAACGCGCGTGCTTGGTCAGCCTATAAACCCCGAATTGCTGTTCGACTTCCCGCAACAAGACGTGACGGGCGACTATTTCGTGTTCCACCGTCCCGCAGGCCTGCCCGATGCAAACGCAGCTTTGCTTGCGAACAACGACGATATCGGCGAGCATGATGCCGCTCCTGCAAGTGCAATGTCCGCGACCGGCAACAAGAAGCGCGGTTCGCGCGATATGGCCTCCAACAGCAGTTCGCCGCGCTACTATAAAGTGCGCAAGGGCGACAGCCTTTACACCATTGCCCGCCGCCTCGGCACTACGGTCAAGTCTTTGGAACGCACCAACCGCCTGAACAGCCGTTCCAAAATCCGTGCAGGACAGATTTTGAGATATTAGAATTTTTATTCAACACAATATATTAAAGGTGTGCCTCGTTGCACGCCTTTTTTGATGGTACACCGCAATGTCAATGCCACGTCCCCGCTACAAAAAACGCCATTCAATTTTTGAGCAGATTCCTTTGTTGCGCGTCTTGCTTGCCTATATCTTCGGCGTATTGGCGGCTTATTATGCGCCCGAAGGTTGGCAAAAACCAATGCCTTGGCTTTGGGGTGCAGTTGCGGCGGCTTTGATTTATGTGGCCTTGCTCTATTTCACAAACGACCGCAGCAAAGGGTGGCGGCGTGCCTCGGTGGTGCTGCTGTCTGCTGCATTTCTCTTTGCCGGCGGGGCAAATCTCTTGTTTTTCTTTTCAAAAATAGATACCGCTTGGACGGAGCAGCCACAGACTTGGCAGGCAGCGGTAACGCACGTGCAAAAAGTCTATCCTGGCGCAAGACTTGTCCGTGCCGAACTGCATAAAGGCGAGCATAACGGCAAGACCGTGCAACTCTATCTGCAAGGAACGAAAGCCGACAGTCTGCAAACAGGCAGCGCCATCGCCTTTTCCGCACGAATTAGCATGCCGAAAAATCAAGGCAACCCCGACGAATTCGATTATGCCTCGTATCTGCGGCGACAGGGTGTTGCGGGTACGGCTTACTGCGATAGTGTGCATTGGATTTTCCTCGGCAAACATGCCGCGCCCACGCTTTTGGGAAAATTGGCAATGCTGCGCAACAGTTTGCTCGGGCGGCTCGCCCAGTATTGCAACGCCGACGCATTTCCCGTCCTTGCGGCAATGACATTGGGTAGCAAACTTTATCTTTCCTCCGAGGTGCGCGATGTGTTTTCTCAAACGGGTGCGAGCCACGTCCTCGCGCTTTCAGGTTTGCACCTCGGCATACTATTTGGCTTTCTCTCCTTGCTCATCAGTCCGCTCCGCCCGCGCCGCAGGCTCTATGCCCTTGCCAATATTTTCTTATTGCTATTGATGTGGCTCTTTGTCGGTATGGCGGGGCATCCGTTGTCATTGATCCGCGCCGCCGTGATGCTGACCGTGATGCAGGCGTGCAGTTTGCTGAGTCGCGACAGCAATCCGTTGGTCAACCTCAGCCTTGCCGCGTTCATTATCCTGCTCTTCTCGCCGCAGGCACTCTTTGACGCGGGCTTCCAGTTAAGTTTCCTTTCCGTCTTTTTTATATTATACCGCCGCCCCATATATGATAGGCGCAAGACTTTGGGGCAGAAAGTTTTATTTTCATTTTATCAACTCTTTACTACATCGTTGCGCGCACAGATTGGCACGGCTCCATTGGTAGCGTTCCACTTCCACGTTTTGCCGCTTTTGGCTCTGCCTGTAAGTTTCATTGTTATCCCTTTGGCGTATCTGCTTTTGGTGCTGTCTGCCTGCTTTTTCCTGTTGCCGTTTATGGCAATGCCGATTGCTGCCGTGCTGAATGGTTTGGTCTTTCTGCTCAACTCGGTTTTGGCATGGGTATCTTCTTTGCCCGGAAGTTGCTTGCAGGTGGCACCGACTGCCTGCACCGTGGTCGGTTGCTATGCGCTTTATTATTGCGTCCTGCAATACAGGCGTTGGCGGCTGCCGCGTTTTGTCTACGTGGCGGCACTGGTTATTGCCTTTTGTGCCGTGGCGGAATATTTTGAGGCGCGGCGTTACGCGCAGCGTCCTTTCGTGGTGGTTTATAATGTGCGTCGCGCCCCCTGCGTGCATTTTGTCGGCGAGCAATCTTACATTTATTCCGCCGTTCCTGCCGACTCCACCCTGCTCGCTTTGCAGAGCGTGCAACGCACCTTCTGGAAAACACGCCGTTTGCCCGCGCCGCAGTTTGTCGAAACGGGATTTGAAAATGCCGAACTGCACGTTGCGCCGCACGTCCTTGCTTTCGGCGGCCGGCACATTGCGATGCCTGTTGGCTGGCTGCCTCAACAGCACAACGGCAAGCCTTTACCCATTGACGCCCTTATTGTAACGGCCGACTTTCGCGGCACGCTCACCCACGCGCTTGCTTTCTATCGGCCGCGCCTCGTTGTGTTGCACAGTTCTCTTTCGCAGCGTCGCGCCGAACTCTTTGCTCGCGAGGCAGAAGCGGCGGGAATTGAAGCCTTCGACGTTTCCCATCGCGGCGCATTTATTTTGCGGTAAGCATTTTCTCCTCAAAATTGTTCGCTTTGCCCTCTCTCTGCTAAGAAAAATGCAAAAAAGACGGTATATATTTGTCAAGCTTATATTTATTTCGCAACTTTGTAGGGTTAAAGTGCGGTTTTGCGCATGCTTGCTACTATGAAAGACGCGGGATTTCTTTTTGTTCATGTTCTTTTCCCCTAAATCCTGTCTCTTTTTACGTTTCGGCTGCGCCTTTTCCGCATTTCAATGGATGCTAAAATATTTTCCAAATTCTCAAACCTCAAATAATTTATCATGAAAAGAAACAGACTTTTTCTCTGTGCTTTTGCGCTCGGAATGCTCGGCATTTCCCCTGCATTTGCACAAGACCAGACTGTCACCATGGTCACGGCAAAGGCCGTTGACTCGCCGATGACGCTGATGGTCAACCAAACCAGTGCCGGCGTAACCGTGGACTGGGGCGACGGCACTCCCGTGGCTTATCCCGCTACCGCCGAAGACCTTTGCACCATTACGGGTACTGTGAAGGGCACAACGATTAAACTCACCGGCAGCCGCAAGCTCTCCACGCTCGTTTGCGCCGGCAACGAACTCACAAGCATCACCCTGACTGGCGCGCCTAACCTGCGCTCGCTCTACTGCCAGGACAACAAGCTCACGTCGCTCAACGTAGACGCTTGCACCGAACTTACCGACCTCGACTGCGCCAACAACTCCCTGACGCGTGTTATCCTCACGGGCGACAAGTTCCCCGCTCTCCAAAACGTGAACATCTCGGGCAACAGGATTACCACCGTTACGGGTTCGAGCGGCCGCTTCTCGATTACATCTGCTGAATTGCAGCACGCTAATATTGCCAACAACAAGTTCAGCACCGTGCTCCTCACGGGCAATGCCAACCTTGACCAGCTGCGCTGCGAAGGCAATCCCAGCTTGAAGAGCATCGACCTCACCCCGGCTCCCGAGGTTTCTTTGGTGACTTGCTACAACAATTCGCTCACCACGCTTTCTGCCAAGAGCGACTCGCTGCCCGAACTCCGCCACCTCTATTGCGACAACAACAAGCTCACGAAGCTCCCCCTCGCTTACAGCAGCAAACTCACGGAACTTTCGTGCGCCAACAACCAGATTTCGCAAATCGACTTCTCGGTCAGCAAGCCCAACAGCATTGTCTGCAACAACAACAAGCTCGCTTTCAATGCGCTCCCCAACGCCAAGTATAAACCCGCCAACATGGTTTATGCACCGCAGGCTATGGTGGACATCTCTTCTGCGCTTCAATTGAAGGACAACAAATATTACTATGTCGTTAAGTGCCCCTCCTATTCCGACCGCACAAAGCCGCAGTATCAGCTCGACCTCTCCGAATGGTTCAAGGATGGCAATGGCAACTACACGGGCATCGCCTTCACGGCTTGGAAATTTGATAACGAAGCAGGCCAATACACCGAAATGTCGCTTGCCTCTACCTCTGCCAAGACCAATGAATACTGGATCGGCAGCGCCACGTCCTCAAGCCTGCGCGGCCGCATGATTTTCCTCCAGCCTCAGGAGTCGGTACGCATTCAGATGACCAGCACCACCTATCCCGACCTCGTGCTCACGACCAACGCCTTTGCCGTAGGCGAAGAGAACGCCACGGGCATTGACAAGGTGGTGAACGAAGCCGGCAGCGAACTGCAAATCATTCCCGGACGCGGCGAACTGACGCTCCGCGCCAACGGCCAAGCCCGCGCCGCTGTCTTCACCATCGACGGCAAGCAGGTTTGGAACGGCAGCGTCCAGAACGGCGAGAAGACCATTCGCCTCAACCGCGGCATCTACGTAGTGAACGGCAAGAAGGTCGTGCTCTAACAGACAATATATAATATATATAGCGACAACAATTATATAGCATTTATCATTAAAACAATTCAAATTATGAAGCTCAAAAATATATTCTTTGGCATGAGTATGGCCACGGCACTTGTTTGCGGCACGCCCGAAGCGCAGGCGCAAAACACGTTGCCCGACGGCGCATTCCCTGCCATCGTCACCCCGCACAAGCAGCTGGCGAACTATCGCGAACGCACCTTGTGCTACGACATCACAGCCAACGTTGACTACACCGCCACGCCGACCGTCTCTTGGATTACGGTGCGCAAGGGCGACAACGGTCGCGTTTACGTACATCTCGCCGAGAACACCGGCGACGAGCAGCGCCAGGGCAAGGTGGTCTTTGCCAACGAAGCCAACGGCCTCACACAGGAACTCCTAATCACCCAGACGCGCAGCGAAGCCATTAAGGATCTGCCCGGCGACACGCAGGTTAAGCCCTCTTCCGCCACGGCCAACACCAACCAGAGCGGCTTCGGCATCGAAAAGACTTACGACGGCGATACCTCCACTTTCTACCACTCTTCATGGTCGCCCTATTTCGCCATTTCAGACAACAACCCCGTTGTTTTGACCTACAACTTCAAGAATGTTGAGCGCATCGACTACATCAACTACACGACGCGTCAGGACGGACAGTCGAACGGTAACTTCGGCCGCGTGGAAGTATTCGTGAAGGCCACGGGCGAAACGTCTTACACCTCGCTTGGCGTATTCGACTGCGGCTATTCGAACTACATCTTCTCTTTTGAGACTCCTATCCTCAACCCGGCCAGCATTCAGTTCAAGGTGTACAGCGGTTACAGCGACAACTCCAACCCCGGCTACGCTTCTTGCGCCGAAATGCAGTTCATGCGCCAGACCGGCGAGCGCGAAGCTTTGCTCGGCCTCTTTGCCGACGAAGCTCTCACGCAGCTCAAGCCTGAGGTGACGCAGGCCGACATCAACAACATTGACGACTCTTTCGTCAAGAACCTTGCACAGCAGCTCTTCGACGGCTCTTACAAGAGCGAATACCGCATTGCCAACTATCCCTTGCGCCTCGCGCCTCAGGTGCTGTCTGCCGAATGGAACGCGCCCGGCAAACTCTACGACCAGCTCGACAACCCCACGGGTATCAACATTCCCAAGGGCACGCAGGCCGTGGCAGTGAGCGGTTTGCCCACAGGTGTTACGCTCGGCCTTAAAGTTGTGGCTTGGTACGAAGGTAAAAACGGCGGCAACTTCGACGGTGGTAACCCGCAGCTGTTCAACTATTCGCTCCGCAACGGTCTGAACACGATTGACTATACGTTCGACTACGACGGCCTCGCTTACGTGATCTACACGGCCAGCAGCCGCGCCGAGTACGAGCGCATCAAGGCGATTGCCCCCACGGTTAAGGTACACTTCATCAACGGTCAGGTAAACGGTATCCTTACGCCCGACAAGACGAACGACGAGATGTACAAGCTTTGCGCCAATGCCAAGAGCATGTTTATGGACTGCTACGGCAAGAAGGTTCACTCCGTTTGGACTTCCAAAGGCTTGAAGGAGTACTGCCGCGCTACCGACGGCAAGAGCTACGGCTACCGCCAGTTCATGAACACCCTCGACAGCCTTATTGAATGGGAACACGACGTGCTCGGCTTCAAAAAGTACAACCGCGTGCCCGACAACCATACCTTCGCTTACGTGAACTATACTTACTATATGTTCCAGGGCGGTCTCGGCGTATCGTTCCACAACGACCAAGAGCGGCGCGTGCTCAACTGCAACACGATCATTAATAATGATGACGACTGCATTTGGGGCCTCTCGCACGAGTGGGGACACCAGCACCAGATGCACCCCTACTTCTGCTGGGGCGGCGTGGCTGAGGTTTCGAACAACGTAAACTCGTACGCAAACATTATGCGCATGGGCTACAAAAAATCCGACAAGATCAACCACTGGCCGGCTGCCCGTAAGCACTTCCTCGAAGACAACGAGTTCAGCACCCGCACCAAGTACAGCTCTGGCCGTAAAGGCGCATACGATGATCGCGAATTGTTCTCTTGGAACAGCAAACTCTATCAGCTTTGCACGGCTATGAAAGACTCTCTTATCTATCCCGTTTCCGAGAACAAACTTCGCGGCGCACATATCAGCGATGTAGGCGTTGGCGAAGTGCTCTGCCCGATGATCATGCTCTATGCTTACTTCACCACGAACGGATATCCTGACTTTGCTCCCGACTGGTACGAATCTCTCCGTCAGAACGACGACGAGAACGGTTCGCAAATCGAAAAGCAGGGTGAGGTAGACAAGTACGAGCTGATCGCCAGCGCGCAAAACAGCAACAAGAACGGCAAGCTCGCCGTGCTCCGCAGCAAGTTCCCCAACTCCACTTGGGTTAAAAACAACTACATCACGGAAACGCAGTGCAACCCGTATCGCAACTACTCTCCTTTCATGCTCAACTGGATTCGTAAGACCAGCCGTCTGACCGGTTACAATCTCTTCCCGTACTTCGAGCAGTGGGGTTACCTCCGCACCATTGCCATGAAGGTGGGCGACTACGGAAACTGGTACTACCTCCTCACGCAGGATATGTACGACGAGTTTAAGGCCGACATGGACGCCCTCGTTGAGAGCGGCGAACTCAAAACGATGCCCGAAGGCTTGATTAAAACCATCTCCAACACGCCGGATATGTTCCAAGACAAGCCCACGATTGCCAACTAAGTAATAAGTCCGTATATGATTTGCGCCGCAACGTTTCCCGTTGCGGCGCATTTTTTTTGTTCATATACATGCACCTTTGGCGGCGGCGCGGCATAGTCCAAGTAAACTTGTCCGCTGCGCTCGCCTTGCACAAACGTTCATTTTCAAAGACCATTTACTGGCCAAGTTGACTGACTTTCCTACAAACATCTTTTCCTACGCCCTCGCTGGGAAGCCCTTTTCGAGCACCACTATCTGCAAGATAGTTTTCACTATCCGCAAGATAGTTTTTATTATCAGCAAGATAATTTTTCCTCTCATATATGATATTTTTTATTACAAACTTTGTAACATGTATTACAAACTTGCTAACGTGCGTTACTAGGTTTGTAACATGTATTAGAAACTTTGTAACAAACTATCTCTGCGCAGATAGTGAAAACTATCACGGACTTAGGAAAATTTTTCGTGCGGATAGCAAAAAAAAATCCGCCTCAAACTGCGAAGCGGATAGGCAGGTAGTAGGACATTATAAGGCAACCTGGCGATAGTCAACCTTTTGGGGAAATGGTCAACTATACAAGGAAATGGACAACTTTATTCAGGAGATAGTATAAAAATGGTCTACGTTTGTTTGTCCACGATTTTTTTGCCCACGAATTTCACGAATTTTCGTGCAAGCGAGTGCAGAGGGCAAGTTTACTTGGACTATGCCTAGCGCAGCCGAAAATATCAAGAAATTTACACTAATCCCTTTCAACGGGTAAAATAGCGACCTTGTCGGTCGCACTAATCTCACGAATTTTCGCGCAAACGAGCGCAGAGCCGAATTTATTCGAGCTATGCCGAGCGCAGCCGAAAATCTCAAAGCAAATTTTCGCGCAAGCGAGCGCAGAGCCAAATTTATTCGGGCTATGCCGAGCGCAGAGCCGAAATTATTGCATTAGTGAAAATTCGTGCGACCGACCAGGTCGCCATTAATAGCCAGAAAAGTAAATTCGTGTAAATTCGTGAAATTCGTGGGCCATAAAAACCAACCAATTTGCACAAACGTCCGGTAAATGATTGGGGCGGGCTGTAAGCCCAAATGTTGCCCATAGCCCAGGGCAACGCCCTGGGGGAACGTAGACCGCGATTGATACATTCGGCATTTTTGCGCCGGCGCAAAAATGCCACGCGCCGAAAGCGCGTAACCCATTAATGCCCTTAACGCCCCACGGGGCGTTGCCCCTCATAATGCAGGCTGCTCTTACAGAGCGCGACACTTTAATCAATGCAACATCGCTCCCCCGGGCGTTGCCCGGG
>JALFJC010000014.1:0-11100 GCA_022775595.1 Bacteroidales bacterium
AATTAATTTACCATGGCGGACGGTTAATCCTTTCTTTAATACGACAAAAGTAAGGATTTAACCTCGGCTTCTCCAAATTTTATTATCTTGTTTGCTCTGAAAGCTCGCTACGCTCGCTTTCGTCTGCAAACTTAGTGTTACCGTCGCTTCGCTCCGTAGTGCCTTCCAGGCACTTAACACTGAAATCTGATTAAATTGTTAGTATTTTTATAAAGCAAACCCTCATGTCAAATTCCTTCCTTGACCTATGTCGCACGCGCCGCAGCGTGCGTGCTTACAAGCCGCAAATTCCTAAAAAAGAGGATTTGCAATATATTTTCGAGTGCGTGCGCATGGCACCATCGGCAGTGAATTTCCAGCCGTGGCGTTTCTTCTTGGTCACCGATAGGGACACGCTCGCCCGCCTTGCCGAAGGCTACAACCGCGATTGGTTCAAAACCGCGCCCGCCTGCATCGTGGCATGCCGCAATGCCGACGAGGAATGGAAGCGCGGCGCGGACGGCAAACCGCATGGCGACATCGACGTGGCCATCGCCGTGGAGCATCTTTGCCTCGCCGCAGCAGAGCGCGGTTTGGGCACTTGTTGGGTCTGCAATTTCGAGGTCGAAAAATGCCGCCAGGCATTGGCGCTGGCAGATAACCTACATCCTGTTGTGCTCGTGCCCGTGGGATACCCCGACGACGCTCCGCGCGAAAAGCAACGCAAGGAGTTGAGCGATTTTGTAACGATAATCGAATAAGAAATTTGATTTCCTTATAAGAAATTGCTATTTTTGCTTTTCAAAACAGGGACAAATGTTGCTAAAAACCTTTACAATTATCGGTTCGGGCAATGTGGCCACGCACATCAGCAAGGCACTGCAAAGGCAAGGCTATATAATAAATGGTGTGTATAGCCACACTTTGGCGAACGCCGAACAGTTGGCGGCAGCCCTGCATTGCCCGGCGACGGACAGCATCGGCGACGTGCCTGCGGCCGATGCCTTCCTGTTTTCGGTGAAGGACAGCGCGCTTCCCTCGCTCGCTTCGGAAATTGTAAGGAGGTTCGGCAAAACGCCCACCTATATCCATACGGCAGGCTGCATTCCCGTCGGCATTTTCGGCGACGGTACTACGCGGCAGGCGGTGATTTATCCTTTGCAAACGCTCTCAAAGCAGCGCGAGGTAGACTTCCGCACCGTGCCCCTCTTCATTGAGGCGACCGATGCGGAGACACTCGCGGCCATCAAGGAGGTGGCTGAAACGATTTCTGGCACCGTGCGCGAGATGAGCAGCGAAAACCGCCGCCGCCTGCACCTCGCCGCCGTGTTCGCCTGCAATTTCGTAAATCACTGCTATGCCCTTGGCGAGAAAGTGATGCAAGAGGCCGGCCTCGACTTTTCCTATCTTCTCCCGCTCGTCGATGAAACGGCAGCAAAGGCACACCTGCTTTCGCCCCGCGCGGCCCAGACCGGTCCGGCGGTGCGCTGGGACGAGAATGTGATGCAAACGCACCTCGACCTGCTGGAAGGCAACGAGCGTATGGCGGAAATCTATCGCCTTTTAAGCAGAAGCATAAAGGATTTTTCTGCAAAATAAATTGTTAACCCTTACCTCATTCTATGATAAACTACGATTTGACCAAGATTAAAGGCCTGGCCTTCGATGTAGACGGCGTGCTGAGCACAAACTTCGTGCTGCTCGATGAAGACGGCGGGCAACCGCGCCGCACTGCCAATATCAAGGACGGCTACGCGCTGCAACTCGCCGTTAAGCAGGGACTTAACATCGCCATTATCACAGGAGGGCGCAGCGAGGCGGTGCGCACGCGCTATTTGGCACTGGGTGTGATGAACATCTTTATGGGTGCCGGCGTGAAAATCCAATGTTTCGACCAATGGCTCGAAGAGAGCGACCTGCTGCCCGAAGAGGTGCTTTACATGGGTGATGATATTCCCGACTATGAGGTGATGCGCCGCTGCGGCTGTCCGTGCTGTCCCGCAGATGCTGCCGACGAAATTAAAGGCATCTCGCTATACGTGAGCCACGCCTCCGGCGGCTGCGGCTGCGTGCGCGACGTAGTGGAACAGGTGTTACGGGCGCAAGGGCTTTGGATGTCAGACGAAACCGCTTTCGGCTGGTAAAATCTCGCTTTTCCAAAGATCTGTAATATCTATAACCTATATAGATTCTATAAAAATATATCCCCTAAAATTTCTCTCAAAACTATGCTCGATAATCTTAGAAACTACGATATAATACTTGCCAGCAATTCGCCGCGTCGTAAAGAGTTGCTGCAACGCCTCGGTTTACCGTTCAAAGTGCGCACGCTCTTCGGCGTTGATGAAAGTTTTCCCGAAAACCTGCGCGGCGAAGACATCGCCCTTTACATAGCCCGCAAAAAGGCGGAAGCCTATAAAAGTTCAATGTCGTCGAAGGAACTGCTCATCACCGCCGACACTATTGTTTGCCTCGACGGCGTAGTGATGGGTAAGCCCTACGGTGCGGAAAACGCCAAGACCATACTGCGCCAGCTGAGCGGCCGCGTGCATCAGGTAATCACGGGCGTAACGGTGCTCACGCAAGTGAAGCAGGAGAGTTTCGCCGTGACGAGCCACGTGAAGTTTGCAAATGTCACGGAGGACGAGATAGATTATTACGTTGACAACTATCTGCCGTTTGACAAAGCAGGTGCCTACGGCATTCAAGAGTGGTTCGGCCTCGTAGCAGTGGAGGAACTGCGCGGCAGCTACTTCAACGTGATGGGCCTGCCCGTGCAACGCCTCTACACCGTGCTCAAGCATTTTTAGAACCTACTAAAAGCAAGTCCGATGAAGCTGAAAGTATTTCCGAAAAACACGCCAGAAGCCACGCTCGAAAGCATCGTGCAGACTTTGTCGGACGGCGGCGTGATCGTTTACCCCACCGACACCACGTACGCCTTGGGGTGCAGCGCGATGAAGGAGCGCGCTGTGGAGCGCGTGTGCAAAATCCGAAAAATCGACAGCGCGGCGCACCCGCTCTCCATTGTGTGCTACGACCTGAGCGCGATCAGCGAATATGCCCGCATCGAAAATAATATTTACAAAACCATACGCCGCAATCTCCCCGGTCCGTTCACCTTTATCCTGCCCGGAAAGAACACGCTGCCCAAGATATTCCGCGCCTGCAAGGGCAAAGAGGTGGGCATCCGTATGCCCGACAGCGCGGTGCTGGCCGAAATAGTGCGCCGCCTCGGCGCGCCCCTCATGACCTGCTCTTTGCCTGTGCCCGAGGGCGAAGAGGCTGAGACTGCTTACCTGACAAATCCCGATTTGATAGAAGATACTTTGGGCGATGGCGTGGATTTGCTGCTCGATGGCGGAGAGGGCGTTTACGCCAACTCAACCATTGTGGACTGCACCGGCGATGAACCGGAAATAATCAGGCAGGGCATCGGGGAATTGCAATAGTAATTTAACTTGAAAGAATACAAAGATGAAACACAAGACCAAACTGACTGTTTTCTCCCTTGCCGCCTCGGCTATCCTCTTCACGGCGTGCAAGGAGAACATGAACGACGAGAAATATCAGTCGATGCCGCCGACCATCAGCGGCGTGACTTTCCACGTGGCCGGGACGGGAAGCACGGATTTGCGCGTCGGCGACAAAATCGTTGCCACCGTGGTGCAGTCGTCGCTGGGAAAACTTCTTTATCGCGCCGACTATTCTTGGGAAACGCCGAGCGTCAATTCGCCCACGCATACTTATTCCTCCATGGCTATTTACGACAACGACCCGCATAACCCCACGGATACGATTGTTGCCAGCAAATCGGGACCATATACCCTGAAATTCAAAGGCACCTACCACATCAGCGGCAACAGCACGGGTTGGGGCGGCAATTACACCGAATATTTCTCCGACAACACGGGCAAAGTGTCGTATGCCCTGCAAGGCTCGGGCTTTGCCTCGTATGTCATCACCATAGAAAAGAAACTGATTGTCCAACCTGCCCTTCCGGAGAATTAAAAGACCGTTACGGATAGTCCATAAACAGGTCTACAAAATTTGCCCCTACTCATTTCCAAAAGTGGAAACGGGTAGGGGCGAATTTTGCGTTATATATATAATATTGTGTCGCGCGTTTTATTCCGGCATAAGGAACTTGTCGCCGGTTTCCTTAACAATGGCGCGGCGATAACTTTCAGGATAGCCGGGGCGTACGGGACGCGCGCCGAGGCCGTCGGGTGTACGGGAGAATGAACCGTCAAGTTCTTGCGGCTTGATGACCATATCGTTGAATTTCACAATAAGATGCTCGCCGAGCGCCCGCCAACGCTTCAACATAGTCTGGGCCGACTGAGAAGAGTAGGCTGTGAGGAAGTCGCGAACGCCGGCCACGCCTTTCTCGGAAGCAAGGATGTCGGCGGCCTGCTGTTCCACGGCTTGCTGGCTTGCGATATAGCCGAATTCAATACTGTCGCGCTCGGTCTGCAAAGTGGGGAAAAGTTGGGCGTAACGCGGATAGGTCATATTGGCCACCCAATTCTGCACCCAGAAAGCGGACTGCCACGAAAAGGTTACGGCATCGGCATTGTCTACCGCCGTGTAGCAGGCAGGGGCTTGCGTGGCGCCGCAATAAATCGGCGTGTAGGGGCACATGTTCGGGTCGTCGTTGCCAAACCACAGCACGCCGCCAATTGCGTTAGGCAGGCTCTTGCGCACCTGTGCCACGACAGTGAATGCCGTCTGCTGCGTAGAGATGGGGCGCTCGTTGAAATACTTTTTGCCCTCGTATTCCCAGGTCAAGGGGGTGGGGCGGTAGGGCATTTCGTAAGCACCCATGCCTGCGTCTTTGGTAACGTCGAACGGCGTACCTTCGTAATGGTCGCGCATAGACATCATCACGTCGTGCAGCGAAAGTTTGCAGCGCGGACGGAAATAGAGGGGCATCACCTCGGCCTTGCCGATGTGGTGGCCGTCGGCGTAGTCAAGATAGCGGTCCATGCCGTCTACCCATTTGTTGAAGAAACTCCAGACGCGCGTCTCGCAGAAACGGATGGCTCCAAAGTCGGCAGGCGCATAGGCGTCGGCAAACGAGAACTCGCTGTCCTTTCCTTCGAAATATCCCTTCTCGCGGGCGAAACTGATTACGTCGGAAGCGTAGAGCACGTTCTTTTTATCTTTCAGGTCGAACTTGTGAATGCGGCTTTGGTTGGCATGTGCCGAAATGCAATCGTCGGGAATGCGCACCGCTACCCAAACAGCGCCTTTGCGTCCCGGACCTTTGCCAATCATTTCCAGTATCCAGATTTCATCAGGGTCAGCAATGGAGAAAGACTCACCCTCAGAGGCGTAGCCGTAAAGTTGCACGAGCGACGTCATCACCTTGATGGCCTCGCGTGCCGTCTTTGAGCGTTGCAGGGCAATGGACATAAGGCTCACGTAGTCGATAATACCCGTGCTGTCAGCCAGTTCGTGGCGGCCGCCAAAGGTAGTTTCGGTGATGGCCACTTGGTGCTCGTTTATATTTCCCACGACGGAGTAAGTGTAAGGCACTTCGGGAATTTCGCCGAGATAGTGGTTCGTGTCGCCGTCGATGATGCGGCGCATCGCGCCCTTCGGGTGCGTGGCAGCGGGGAAGAAGCGCAGCGTGCCAAACATGCCGTAGTCGTCGGCGTTATAGGTGATGAATGCAGAGCCGTCGGCGGAAGCCGCTTTTCCCACAAGGAAACTCGTGCAAGCCTGCGAGGGCGTGAAATGTAACAGCGTGCAAGCGATGATGCACGCCAATGCAAACAGTTTTTTTCTCATTATGCTAATCAATATTTGTTTTATCAGAAATAGTTGATGAGACAAGTCAATCATACAAATATTATATCGTATGAAATTCTTAGTAGCAAGTTATTATTATCCACGAGTTGTTTTTTTTGCCCACGAATTTCACGAATTTACACGAAACGTTTTCAATGAATTAAATGGCAACCTGCTCGGTCACACTAATCACACGAATTTAGCGCAAATAAGCGCAGCCGAATTTTCTTGAATTAGTGAAATTCGTGCGACCGAGCAGGTCGCCATTTATATTCAGGAAAAGAAAAATTCGTGCAAATTCGAGATTTTCGGCTGCGCTCGGCAATTCAAGTAAACTTGATTGCGCTCGCTTGCGCGAAAATTCGTGAGATTCGTGGGCAAATAAATTATTCGTAGACAATAAATTTGTTGATTTTTATTGTCTATGCGCAACAAAATTCATACTCTTGCGGATTTTGTTGTCTATACGCAATAAAATTCAAGACCTCTTTCGATTTTCAGCACGCCTTAAACGACATGTCAAGTCCTTTGACCGAGTGCGTGAGTGCGCCGACAGAGATAAAGTCTACGCCGCAGAGCGCATAGTCGCGGAGCGTGTCCATCGTGATGCCGCCGCTCGACTCCGTTTCAAACTTGCCGCCAATCATTTCGACGGCTTTTTTCGTGTCTTCCACGGAGAAGTTGTCGAGCATGATGCGGTCTGCGCCGCCGTGCTCCATGACCTGTCGGATTTCGTCGAACGAGCGCACTTCGATCTCTACTTTCAGGGTCAGTCCCTTGGCTTTCTGATAGGCGGCGCAGCGGTCGAGCGCGGCTGCGATGCCGCCGGCGAAGTCCACGTGGTTGTCTTTGAGCAGTATCATGTCGAAAAGGCCGATGCGGTGGTTAGTTCCGCCGCCGATTTTCACGGCTTCTTTTTCGAGCATGCGCATGCCGGGGGTGGTTTTACGCGTATCGAGCACACGGGTCTTAGTGCCTTCGAGGCGCTTCACGTATTCGGCGGTCATAGTCGCAATGCCGCTCATGCGCTGCATGATGTTGAGCATCAGACGTTCGGTCTGCAAGAGCGAGCGTACTTTGCCCGTCACGATCATAGGCACATCGCCGGGCTTCACGTGGTCGCCGTCGTTCATAAACGTTTCCACCTGCATCTCAGGGTCGAAACGGTGGAACACTTCCCGCGCGATGCGCAGGCCGGCAAGTATGCCCTCTTCCTTGATGAGTAACTTCGATTTGCCCATTGCCTCTTCGGGAATGCAGCAAAGGGTGGTGTGGTCGCCGTCGCCGATGTCCTCGGAAAAAGCAAGGTCAATCAGGCGGTCATTAAGTTCGTCTACTGTGTACATATATATAATATTGAGTGTTATCTGCCGCAAAATTACACATAAAAAGAGAGTTCGCACCGCTTGCAAAGGCAAAAACCGCCTTTTCTTGGCAGACAATGTCTTTTTTACTCTTATTCGGGCATTATGGCACTGCTTTTGTTGCTATTTTATTATAGAAAAATCAAACGATTTAGTAAACAAGTAAACGAGTATACGAGTAAACAAGACACGTTACTATATAAAATATAATAAGCAAGACACTTTTGTCTCGTCTACTCGTTTACTCGTAAACTCGTCTACTAATATTCAAAACAAAAAGCATTATGGCATTCATAGATTACTACAAGATTATGGGCGTGGACAAGTCGGCCACGCAGGACGACATTCGCAAGGCGTACCGCCACCGTGCGAAGATATGGCATCCCGACCTTCACCCCGAAGACCCCAAGGCAAAGGCCAAGTTTCAGGCATTGAACGAGGCCAACGCCGTGCTTAGCGACCCCGAGAAGCGGGCGAAATACGACAAGTACGGCGAGCATTGGGAACATGCCGACCAATTCGAGCAGGCAGGCGGCGGTTACAGCGGTTTCGGAGGCGGCGGCTTCGGCGGCTTCGACTTTTCGCAGTTCAGCGGCGGCGCGGGCGGCGGTTTTTCCTCGTTCTTCGAAGACCTCTTCGGCGGCCGCATGGGCGGCGGCGGGCATTCGCGAATGCGCGAGCCGGAGGCCGATATGGAGGTAAAGGTGCAAATCGACCTCTACACGGCATTGCTCGGCGGCGAAATCATATTGCAGACGCAAAACGAGCGTCTGCGCCTGAAAGTAAAGCCCGAAACGCAGAACGGTTCCAAGGTGCGCCTGCGCGGCAAGGGTTACCGCCGTTCCGACGGCACGTTTGGCAACCTCATCATCACTTATGAGGTGAAACTTCCTACGGGTCTTACCGAACGCCAAAAGTCTCTTTTGCGCGAAATGCAGCAGGCGCGATAATCCGCCCCCGCTTCGAGCCTCTTTATACACTTATCCCCAAACGGGGCGGCATCATACCGGGCATTGCTTGCCTGTATCTGGCCGCTTCGTTTGGGGATAAGTTTTTTTATTTTCCTGTTGGCTGAAATTTACTTGCGGTTAGTCAACTGGTACATGATGGGCACGATAAATGCGTTGAGGAGGGTGGAGGTGAACAAGCCGCCGAGAATGACTACCGCCATCGGGCTTTGGATTTCGTTGCCTGGCAGGTCGCCGGAAACGGCGAGGGGCACAAGGGCGAGGGCGGAGGTCAAGGCGGTCATGAGGATAGGATTGAGGCGGTCGGCCGAGCCTTGCATGAGGCTCTCGCTGAGCGTTTTGCCCTCCAAGAGCAGGTCGTTGTAGCGCGACACGAGGAGCATGCCGTTGCGCGTGGCGATGCCGAAGAGCGAGATGAAGCCGATGATAGAGGGTATGCTCACCACGCCGCCCGACAGCCACACCGCCACCACGCCGCCTATCAGGGCAAGCGGCAGGTTGAGCAAGATGACGAGCGACTGCACGGCGTTTCTAAACTGATTGAAGAGCAGCAGGAAGATGACAATGATTGAGATGGCCGAGGCCAGCATTAGGGCGTTGGCAGCCGACTCCGCGCTCTCGAATTGCCCGCCGTATTCTATGCGGCAATCTTGCGGCACGCTTACTTCTTCCTGCACCGTGCGCCGTATGTCGGCCGCCACGCTGGCGAGGTCGCGCCCCGCGACGTTGGCCGATACCACGAGTTTGCGCGCCACGTTTTCGCGGTTTATCGTGTTAGGCCCTGCGGTCGAGGTGATGTCTGCCACGTGGCACAGGGGAACGGCCCTGCCGCCCGCGTTGAGCATGAGTTGGCCGATGTCGGCCGCCGTGGCGCGCTTTTCGTCGTCTGCTTTCAGGGTGAGATCGAACGCCTCGTTGTTTTCGTAAACCGTTGCCACGGGCTCTCCAGCGAGCAGCACGCTCACGGCCTTGGCAAACTCGGGGAGCGTGATGCCGTAGCGGGCAAGGAGTTCGCGCTTGGGCGTGATTTGCAGTTGCGGCCGCTCTATCTGCTGTTCCACGTTGAGGTCGGTCACGCCCTCGATGCCGCTTATTTTCTCCTTGATGTCGTTGCCGAGGGCGTACATCTCGCCCAAATTGTTGCCGAACACCTTGATAGCGATGTTGGCCTGCGTACCGGAGAGCATGGCGTCGATACGGTGCGTAATCGGTGCGCCCACTTCGACCGCGATGCCCGGCACGGCGGCGAGTTTCTCTCGTACCTCGGCGAGCACTTCCTCCTTGTCGCGGCCGTCGAGTTCGAAGGGGGCTTCTATTTCCGACGTGTTCACGCCGAGCGCGTGCTCATCGAGTTCCGCGCGTCCCGTTTTGCGCCCCACGGTCTTTATTTCAGGCACGGAGAGCAATAGGCGTTCCACCCGCTGGCCTATCTTGTCGGACTCCTCCAAAGATATGCCGGGCAGCGTGGTGACGTTGATGGTGAATGAACCCTCGTTGAACGGCGGCAGGAACCCGCTGCCCATGGTGCAGAACAGGGCGACGGCCGCCACGAAAGCGCAGGCCGTGGCTGCCAGCACGGCTTTCTTTTTACCGATCACCCATTGCAGGGCCTTTGTATAATGTCTTTTTAGAACACGGGAGAGGAAAGGCTCTCGCTCCTCCTTGTCTTTGTGGCCTTTTCCCAAGAGATAACTGCACAGCACGGGCGTGAGCGTGAGGGCCACGAGCGTGGAGGCGCAGAGGGCCGTGATGAACGCCACGCCGAGCGGCACGAGCAACCGCCCTTCAAGCCCCGTGAGGAAGAAGAGGGGCACGAAACTCACGATGATGATTAAAGTGGAGTTGAGGATAGGGAGGCGCACCTCGCGCGAGGCGTTGAAGATGACGGAGAGCGCGGACTTTTGCTCCTCGCGGGGCAGGGCGCGGTTCTCGCGCAGGTGGCGGAACACGTTTTCCACGTCGACAATCGCATCGTCCACG
This sequence comes from Bacteroidales bacterium, assembly GCA_022775595.1. Classification (GTDB taxonomy): domain Bacteria; phylum Bacteroidota; class Bacteroidia; order Bacteroidales; family Bacteroidaceae; genus Alloprevotella. The sequence goes on from JALFJC010000014.1 coordinate 10,088, forward strand.
AGCGAGCCGATAGCAATTGCCATGCCGCCGAGGCTCATCGTGTTGATGGTGAGTCCGAAGAGGTGGAGCGTGAGCAGCGAAACGATGAGCGAGAGGGGAATGGTGACGAGCGAAATCACGGTGGTGCGCACGTTCATGAGGAAGAGCAGGAGCACGATGACTACGAAGATGCCGCCTTCGAAGAGCGCGTTTTTCACGTTGTCGATTGCGCTGTTGATGAAGCGTTCCTGGCGGTAAACGTCGGTGGAGATGCTCACGTCGGGCGGCAGCGCGGTTTTGAGTTCCTCGAGCGCGGCGTCGATCTTTTCGGAGAGGTCGAGCGTGCTCGTTTCGGGCTGTTTCGTCACGGTCATCATCACGCACGGCTTGCCGCGCAGCGATGCGACGCCCGTTTTCGGCGTGCGGTTGCCGATTTTCACGGCGGCAATGTCGCCCAGCGTCACTGCCGCGCCGCCCGCAGTCTTCACCAAGGCGGCTGAGAGCGCGGCCGTGTCACGCGTGGCCAGCATGCCGCGAATGATGTATTCGTTGCCGTATTCATACAGCACGCCGCCGGAGGCATTTGTATTCATGCCCTCCACGGCCGCCACGGCATCGTTGAGCCCCACGCCGTAGTGCTTCATCTTTTCGGGCGAGAGCAATATCTGATATTCTTTCAGTTCGCCGCCGATTACCGACACCTGCGCCACGCCGCCCGTGGCAAGCAGGCGCGGGCGTATCTGCCAGTCGGCTATGGTGCGGAGGTCGCGCAGGGAGGTGCTGTCGGCGGTGAGTGCCACGAACATCAGTTCGCCGAGAATGCTCGACTGCGGCCCGATGGTGGGCGTGCCGGCTTCTGCGGGCAACTGTTCCTTTACGAGGGCGATTTTCTCCGCCACTGTCTGCCGCGCCCGATAAATCTCCGTGCCCCAGTCAAACTCTACCCACACGATAGAGAAACCCGTGGTGGAGGAAGAGCGCACGCGCCTTACGCCCGCCGCGCCGTTCACCGACGTTTCGAGCGGGAAGGTGAT
>JALFJC010000036.1:0-16011 GCA_022775595.1 Bacteroidales bacterium
ATACTCCTTAAGAGCCGGCTCGAAGCTTACGAACTCTTCGTCCTCCGTGCGGTCGTAAAGAATGCGGATTGTAGTAGCATCTACGAACTCAATCACGCCATCGCCCTCGGCGGTAATCATCGTGCGGGAATCTTCGCAGACCTGCTTTTCGATACCCGTGCCGACAATCGGTGCCTCGGAATGGATAAGGGGCACGGCCTGACGCATCATGTTCGATCCCATCAACGCGCGGTGGGCATCATCGTGTTCCAAGAAGGGAATGAGCGAAGCGGCGATAGAGGCAATCTGCTGCGGCGCAACGTCCATAAGTTCCACTTCAGAGGGCGGCACAACGGGATAGTCGGCATCCTGGCGGCACTTCACCTTATCGCGGATAAAGGAGCCATCGGGACGCAGGGGCGCATTGCCCTGACCGATGATCTTGCCTTCTTCTTCTTCGGCCGAGAGATAAACAACGTCTTCGTTCTTGAGGTCTACCATCGAATTGGCTACCTTGCGGTAAGGCGTTTCGATGAAGCCGAGGTCGTTGATCTTAGCATATACGCAGAGCGAGGAGATAAGACCGATGTTAGGACCTTCAGGCGACTCAATCGGGCAGAGGCGGCCGTAGTGGGTATAGTGTACGTCGCGCACCTCGAAACCTGCACGCTCGCGGGACAGACCGCCGGGGCCGAGGGCAGAGAGGCGGCGCTTGTGCGTTACTTCTGCCAAGGGGTTGGTCTGGTCCATGAACTGCGACAGGGCGTTCGTGCCGAAGAAGGAGTTGATGACGCTCGAAATGGTCTTGGCGTTGATGAGGTCGGTCGGCGTGAACACTTCGTTATCGCGGACGTTCATGCGCTCGCGGATTGTGCGACTCATGCGTGCCAGACCAATGGCGAACTGGTTGGAGAGCTGCTCGCCCACGGTGCGGACGCGGCGGTTGCTGAGGTGGTCGATATCGTCGACGGTGGCCTTGCTGTTAATCAGTTCGATGAGATATTTGATAATCTCAATAATATCTTCGTGCGTCAGCACACGCACGTCCATATCGGTCGTAAGGTTGAGCTTGTGGTTGATGCGGTAGCGACCCACTTCACCCAAGTCGTAACGCTTTTCAGAGAAGAAAAGGTTGTTGATGACATCGCGTGCGCTGGCATCGTCGGCGGGGTCGGCATTGCGGAGCTGACGATAGATGTAAAGCACGGCCTCCTTTTCAGAGTTGGAGGGGTCTTTTTGCAGGGTGTTGAAAATAATGGAATAGTCGGATGCGGAAGCCTCTTCGTGGTGAATGAGAATACTCTGCGCACCGCTTTCAATAATCTGCTGGATATGGTCCTCTTGAAGAACGGTCTCACGCTCAAGCACCATTTCGTTGCGCTCGATAGATACTACTTCACCGGTATCTTCATCAACAAAGTCTTCTACCCAGCTCTTCAAAACACGTGCGGCAAGGCGGCGGCCAAGCACCTTTTTCAGGCTGGTCTTGTTCACCTTGATTTCTTCGGCGAGATTGAATATCTGGAGAATGTCTTTATCGGTTTCGTAACCAATCGCACGCAGCAAGGTCGTTACGGGCAACTTCTTCTTACGGTCGATATAAGCATACATCACATTGTTGATGTCTGTAGCAAATTCAATCCAAGAACCCTTGAAAGGTATGATACGTGCGGAATAGAGCTGCGTACCATTTGCGTGAATGCTCGAACCGAAGAATACGCCGGGCGAGCGGTGCAATTGCGAAACGACTACGCGCTCTGCACCGTTGATGACAAACGTACCGTTCTCGGTCATGTAAGGTATCTGACCGAGGAACACGTCCTGCACCACGGTATCAAAATCTTCGTGGTCAGGGTCGGTGCAATACAATTTGAGCTTCGCCTTCAAGGGCACGCTGTAAGAAAGTCCTATTTCGAGGCACTCCTGAATGCTGTAACGGGGCGGGTCGATGTAATAATCGAGGAACTCTAATACAAAGTTGTTGCGAGTATCAGCAATGGGGAAATTCTCGGCAAAAACTTTATACAGACCGTCGTTCTTACGCAACTCGGAAGGAGTGTCGAGCTGAAGAAAGTCTTTAAAAGACTTAAGCTGCACATCGAGAAAATCCGGATAAGGCATCGGATTTTGTACTGATGCAAAGTTTACACGATGATTGATTACTTGTGAAGACATTCTATGATGTTTTGATGTGGTGAGACAAGCCTGCGGGATACAATATATTATTATATATGTGTAGGCGACGATTTGCCTGTGAGTATAGCGCAAACCTTGTCTGCCCTGTGCGGCTTTTATGAATATAGACACAAAAAGGTTATGAAACCTCTACCAGAGGTTTCATAACCATATCCCTTAAAGGGTAGGAATATTAAGCGATTTCTACTTCAGCACCAGCTTCTTCGAGAGCCTTCTTGAGTGCTTCGGCTTCTTCCTTAGCAACGCCTTCCTTGAGCTTGCTGGGAGCACCGTCAACGAGTTCCTTAGCTTCCTTCAAGCCGAGGCCGCAAGCTTCCTTAACAGCCTTAACAACCTGAAGCTTAGCAGCACCTGCGTTCTTTAGGACTACGTCGAAAGCAGTCTTTTCCTCAGCAGCGGCAGCGCCGGCAGCAGCGGGAGCAGCAACAGCGACAGCTGCAGCAGCGGGTTCAATACCATACTCTTCTTTGAGTACATTAGCCAACTCGTTTACTTCTTTTACTGTCAAATTTACCAATTCTTCAGCAATAGCTTTGATATCTGCCATTTTCTTTAAATGTATTTGTTTTGTTATTAATCAATAATATTGTTGGAATAACGCTTTGTGTCTTAGTGTTATTCGGGGCGTTCGCCCAAAGTTTTGAGTACGCCATGAATGGTTTGGCCACCACTCTGGAGTGCAGAGATAACGTTCTTTGCAGGAGATTGCAGCAAACCAACAATCTCGGCAATAACTTCGTTCTTGCTCTTGATGGCGCAGAGAGCGTCGAGCTGATCTGCTCCAACATAGAAGCCTTCCTCAGCATAAGCAGCTTTCAGACCGGGGATGCCGTCCTTGCTTACTTCCTTAATCAGCTTCGCGGGCACGTTGGCCGTGTTGCAGAAGAAGATAGCAGTGCTGCCTTTGAGGGTACCATAAAGAGGAGAATAGTCAATTTCAGAAGCCTCGAAAGCCTTGTGAAGGAGGGTGTTCTTAACAACTACCATCTTGATTTCAGCACCGAAGCACTTGCGACGAAGGTCGCTCGTAGCAGCGGCGTTCAAACCTGTTACGTCAACGAGGTAGAAATGAGCATATTCTTTGAGCTGTGCACCGATTTGTTCGATGACAAGTTGTTTATCTTCCTTTCTCATAATTCAATCTTCGTTATTTTTCTTCAACAGATTTGGGGTCGATCTTAATACCCTTGCTCATGGTAGAGGAAAGATAAATGCTCTTTATATAAGTACCCTTTGCAGAAGACGGTTTCAACTTGATGATCGTTGAAATAAATTCTTTGGCATTGCCAAGAATCTGCTCCGGCGTGAAGGAAACCTTACCGATAGAAGTATGAACGATACCAGTCTTGTCCACCTTGAAGTCAATCTTACCTTGCTTCACTTCGCGGACAGCCTTAGCAACATCCATTGTAACCGTGCCGCTCTTGGGGTTAGGCATCAATCCGCGGGGACCGAGCACACGACCGAGCGCACCAATCTTACCCATGATGGAAGGCATCGTGATGATAACATCAATGTCAGTCCAACCACCCTTAATTTTCTCGATGTATTCATCAAGACCTACATAGTCAGCGCCTGCTTCTTTTGCAGCAGCTTCGGCATCGGGCGTGCAGAGGCACAAAACGCGAACTGTCTTACCCGTACCGTTAGGCAGAGACACAACGCCGCGAACCATCTGGTTTGCCTTGCGGGGGTCTACGCCCAAACGCATATCAATATCTACGGAAGCGTCGAACTTGGTCGTGGTGATTTCCTTAACCAATTCAGCAGCTTCTTTCAAAGTATATGCCTTCCCTGCTTCAATCTTGTCAGCGACTAACTTCTGATTTTTTGTCAGTTTACTCATTGTTCAAGTGAAGTTTAATAGTTATTCCGGGAAGTCACCTTTAATCGTGATACCCATACTGCGCGCTGTACCAGCAACCAAACGCATAGCAGCCTGTACCGTGAAGCAGTTGAGGTCGGGCATCTTGTCCTCCGCAATTGCCTTCACCTGATCCCAGGTGATTTCGGCAACCTTCGTACGGTTGGGCTGAGCCGATCCACTCTTCTTCTTGGCGGCTTCGAGCAATTGGATTGCTACAGGAGGAGTCTTTACTATGAAAGAGAAAGACTTGTCGTTGTAGTAGGTGATTACTACGGGCAACACCTTTCCGGCCTTCTCCTGAGTTCTGGCGTTGAACTGCTTGCAGAAATCCATGATGTTGATACCCTTGGAACCCAGTGCGGGGCCTACGGGAGGAGATGGATTTGCAGCGCCACCTTTAATCTGTAATTTGATTAGTCCAGCAACTTCTTTAGCCATTGTTATTAATTTGTTTTTGGGATTTTATGAAAGAACTCGGGTACGTAACATTACCTTTATTCTTTCTCTACCTGCATAAAGCCAAGATCCAAACCTGTGCTTCTTCCGAACACCTTGACGGTGACGGTCACCTTCTTCTTGTCGTTGTCTACCTTCTCAATAACACCGGAGAAACCGCTGAACGGTCCTTCGGCCACCTTAACGGCATCGCCGACATTGAAAGGAATTTCCACATCCATTGGATCTTCCAACATTTCATCTGCCTTCCCGAGGATACGGTTCACCTCGCTTTCGCGCAGCGGAGTGGGATTGTCCAAACCGCCCAAAAAGCCCAACACATTGGGCGTGTTGCGCAATTCGTGAGCAATTTCACCCACCAAACGAGCTTCTACCAAAACGTAACCGGGCAGGTAGTTACGCTCTTTTACGATACGCTTGCCGGCACGCACTTGGAAAACCTTTTCCGTTGGTATAAGTACCTGCGAAACATGACCGCCGAGGCGGCCATTCTTAATTTCTGCATCTATGTACTCCTTTACCTTGGCTTCTTTTCCACTTACGGCTCGCAAAACATACCAAGACATTCCTGCTTCAGCCATCGCTTCGTTAGATTTGGGGGTAAATTAACTGCATGAGGTTCTCGAACACGGTATCCATAAGGAACACGACAATTGCTATGACGATGGAAGCAGTGAGCACAACAATTGCACTGTGCGTCAGCTCCTTTCGGTTAGGCCATGTTGTCTTATGCGCGAGTTCTTCGTAAGAATCCTTGCAATATGAAATGCAATACGTGAATACTTTCTTCAACATTGTTTTATGTTTTGGCACGGGAAGAGAGGCTCGAACTCCCGACACCTGGTTTTGGAGACCAGTGCTCTACCAACTGAGCTATTCCCGTAAAAATAGGCCTCATCACAAAGGGTGAGGACCTATTTATATTTATTGAGTAAATCCGTTTAGGGAATTATTCAATGATTTCGGTAATCTGACCAGAACCTACGGTGCGACCACCTTCGCGGATAGCGAAGCGGAGACCTACGTTCAGGGCAACGGCGTAGATAAGCTCAACGGTGATTTCTACGTTATCACCGGGCATTACCATTTCAGTGCCTTCGGGGAGGTGGATTTCACCCGTGCAGTCCATCGTGCGGAGATAGAACTGAGGACGATACTTGTTACCGAACGGAGTGTGGCGACCGCCTTCTTCCTTCTTCAGAACGTAGATAGAAGCTTTGAACTTCTTGTGGGGGTGGATAACGCCCGGGTGGGTGATAACCATACCACGCTTAACTTCGTTCTTGTCGATACCGCGGAGGAGGAGACCTACGTTGTCACCAGCCTCACCCTGATCGAGGAGTTTGCGGAACATTTCAACGCCAGTTACAACAGACTTCTTGTCTTCACCGAGACCGAGAATCTGAACTTCGTCACCTACCTTAACGACACCGGTTTCTACACGACCCGTAGCTACAGTACCACGACCAGTGATAGAGAACACGTCTTCAACAGGCATCAAGAAAGGTTTATCTCTGTCGCGTTCGGGCTCCTGAATCCATTCGTCAACAGCATCCATGAGCTGCATAACGCTATCTTCCCACTTAGCAACGCCGTTGAGGGCACCGAGGGCAGAACCGCGAATGATGGGAGTATCTTCTTCGAACTCGTACTGTTCGAGGAGTTCGCGCATTTCCATTTCTACGAGTTCAAGCATCTCTTCGTCTTCAACCATGTCGCACTTGTTCAAGAACACAACGAGGCGAGGAACGTTCACCTGACGAGCGAGAAGGATGTGCTCGCGAGTCTGAGGCATCGGACCGTCAGTAGCAGCAACTACGATGATAGCACCGTCCATCTGAGCAGCACCAGTTACCATGTTCTTAACGTAGTCGGCGTGACCCGGGCAGTCTACGTGAGCATAGTGACGCTTGCTGGTCTCATACTCAATGTGAGCCGTGTTGATAGTAATACCACGTTCCTTTTCTTCGGGGGCGTTGTCAATCTGATCGAAAGACTTAACTTCTTCGCCCGTGCCGAGCTTTTCGTGGAGCACCTTGGAAATAGCGGCAGTCAAAGTCGTCTTTCCGTGGTCAACGTGACCGATCGTACCGATATTCACATGCGGTTTGGTACGCTCAAATTTTTCTTTTGCCATAGCTTAACTATAAAAATTTATTGTATTAATGTTTTCTGTGTATGGATTTCAAAAAAAAGAGCTGTTAGTGAGACTTGAACTCACGACCTCTTCCTTACCAAGGAAGTGCTCTACCGCTGAGCTATAACAGCAAAAAAAGAGCGGAAAACGAGGCTCGAACTCGCGACCCCCAGCTTGGAAGGCTAGTGCTCTACCAACTGAGCTATTTCCGCAGCCTTTGTAGTGGGCAAAGATGGATTCGAACCACCGAAGGCGTAAGCCAGCAGATTTACAGTCTGCCCCATTTGGCCACTCTGGTATTTGCCCATGTTTTTCAGACGTTTATGCCTTTCGGCAGATAATATGCCCTCGAAACGGCTGCAAAGTTAGACATATTTTTTTTCTCACAAAACTTTTTCTGCCTTTTTTTATTAGACAAGGCGCATTTTAAGGTTTTGAGAAATTGCAGCAACCCTTTTCAGAGCTCCTTCTCGCGCGTGTATATATAATATTGTATGGCGCGGGTCTCGGCACTGCTTTGGAACGGGGGCGGGGTGCGGGTGCGCCCCGCCCTATCCCTTGACATTTATTTCGCGTTCTTTTCCTTGAGTTTGCTCAACTGCTTTTGGAGCGCGTCGATGCAGAGATCTACGCCTTCTTCAAACGTGTCGCACACTTTCTCGGCGTGCAGCTCGCTGCCAGGCACGAAGATGTGCAGGGCGGTCTCCTTGTTGTGGGCGGTTTCGGGCTTCACGACTTTAAGGATAAACTCTGCCTTGATGATATTTTCGTGACACTTTTCAAGTTTGGCAACCTTCTTTTCGATGAATGCGTGCAGTTTTTCGGTTGCGTCGAAATGGATTGACTGAATTTTGAGTTCCATAATGTTCCTCCTTTTTTTTTAGCGGGGCTTTGCGCCTCGCGGTTGGTTAGTAAATGCGTGGGCATTCGCCGCTTTGACTTGCAGGCGGCAGAGATGCCGTTATTCTATGCCCTTGGGTGGGCGTGTTCGTATTCTTTTTTGAGCGTGGCAAACGTGGTGTGCGTGTAGATCTCGGTAGTAGCGAGACTTTCGTGCCCGAGCAACTCTTTCACGGCTTCGAGATCCGCCCCGTGGTTGAGCATCAGCGTGGCAAACGTGTGGCGCAGTACGTGAGGGCTTTTTTTCTTGCGAATGGTCACCATCGAAAGGTATTTCCGCACGATGGCCGCCACTTTTGCCTCATTGACGGGGTGGCCGTCTTCGTTGACGAATAGCGGTCCGCCGTCACTGCCCATAATATCGCGGCGGACGGCCATGTAATCGCGCAGAGCCTGTTGCAGTTCGCCGCCGAAAGGCACGATGCGCTCTTTGCTGCGCTTGCCGAACACTTTGAGTTCGCCGGTTTCAAGATGCACCTTGTCAGGCGTGAGGCCGAGCAGTTCCGCGCGGCGGATGCCCGTGTGGCAGAACGTGAGCAATATCGTGCGGTCGCGCAAGCCCTCGAAGCCTTCGGGGTAGATGATCTCGTCGAACAGCCGGTTCATTTCCTGCTCTTTGAGAAACGTGGGCAGGGGTTTGGAGGCTTTGGGATTGCCGATGCTTTGCGTGGGGTCTTTCTCCACGAACTGCATACGCAGCAGGTAACGGTAGAACGAGCGCACCGCGCTCATATCGCGCTTCACGGTGCGCGGCGACCGCCCTGACCTCATGCGCTCCGCCATCCAGCGCCTCACCACGTCGGCATCGAGGTTGCCCCAAGCGAGGCTGTCGTCGAGCCTGCGGAAGTAGCGTTCAAGGTTTTCGAGACTTTCGCGATAGGTCCGCACCGTGGTCTGCGGGCAACCTTTGTCTGCCGCAAGGTAATCCAGAAAACTGCGCACGTCTATCATCTTGCCAAAATTCGTTGCCGAAGCGTCTCAAAAGCGAAAATAAGGAAGTTTTCCGATGAAAGCAAATTTTTGCACGCCTTTTTAGCAAACAACCCCGTTTTTGGTGCATTTTGGGACTTTCATTGCGAAAATCACGCCTAAAAGGAACGGCCGCCGCACCATATCGGGATATGGAGCAGCGACCGCTGTTGGTGTATGTAGCGCGCTCGGCAATGCAGAGATTGCCGGCGAGGCTTTTGCTATTTAATTATTCTTCTGTGGTTCTGAGCTTCTGCACATAAACGGCGTGCTCCTTTGCGAGACGCTTCAGTACGGAAGGCTTGTCGAACTGCTGGCGAGCGCGGAGTTCTTTAACGACACCTGTTCTTTCAAATTTTCTCTTAAATCTTTTCAGGGCGCGTTCGATGTTTTCGCCCTCTTTAACGGATACTACGATCATTGTTTTTGATGTGTTTTATTTTGTTGTTACTTATATTGCATACTCTTGCGAGGTGCAAAATTAGGTAATAATTTTATTTCAAACAAATTTTGTTTCTTTTTTTTCCTAATCCTTTGCAAGATGCACCGTTTGCTGAGGGAACGGAATGTTGATGCCCTCGCGGTTGAAGAGTTCGTAGATGCCCTGCTGCACGTCGAAATATGTGGTCCAATAGTCCTCAGTTTTCACCCATGCGCGAACGGTGAGGTTCACGCTGCTGTCGGCGAGCGCGTCCACGCCAACGAAGGGCGCTTTGTCGGCGGGTTCTTTCAATATCTGCTCCAGCGAATTGAGATAATCGAGGAGCACGGCGCGGACGCGCTTCACGTCTTCGCCGTAGTCGATGCCTACGGTCCACTGCACGCGGCGCAGTTCTTCGCGCGAATAGTTCACCACCACGGAGGTGCTCATCGAGCCGTTGGGCGCATAGACCAATTTGTTGTCGGCCGTGGCGATGATGGTGTGGAAGATTTGGATTTCGCGCACGGTGCCCTGCACGCCCTGCGCTTCAATCCAGTCGCCCACGCGGTAGGGGCGGAAGAGCAAGATGATGATGCCGCCGGCGAAGTTTTGCAAGTTGCCCGAAAGGGCCATGCCCACTGCCACGCCCGCCGAGGCGAGGAGGGCTGCGAACGACGTGGTGTTCACGCCGAGCGCGCCGATGACAGAGATAATGAGGAGTACGGTGAGCAAGATATTCAGCAAACTCATCAGAAAGCTCTTGACACCGACCTCTATGGGACGGCGGTCGAGCATGCCGCGCACGATTTTCGTGATAAGTTTTACTATATACCGCCCTATTATATATATGAGTACGGCAGCGAGCAAGCGCTTGCCGGCACTGACGCTGGCATCGATAAGATTTTGGATAAGCACATCGATGTTGTCGATGCTATAACGCTGGACAGCTTCAAGGAGTAATAGTTTCATGGGCTTGGGATGGTTTTTTTGAGATATTATAGATGGAATAGCGGCTATAAAGATTATTGAGCCGACAGATTACTAAAAAATAATTCAAGGTCTGCATTTCCGAAAGGTCAGAAAAAAATTGCCGCCCGTCATCGGGTGGCAACTGCCATGCGGGATTAAGCAACTCCCTGCATCATTACGACTTGCTTCGCACACGCTGCGAACCGCTTATTCTTCCACGATGCGGCGAGCGCCGATATATCGGCGGCTGTAATAGGCGGAAGAGGAGCTGTCCACCTTGACACCGGTGCGGCTGGCGTGGACAAAGTTGAACGTCTTGCCCTCGGGGTCTACGTCGGTCACGATACCCACGTGCCCAATGGTGCGCGTGGAACCAGAACCGCCGAAAAACACGAGGTCGCCCTTTTTCAGTTCGCCGACCGTCAGGATTGGCGTACCCTGCGTGAACTGAGAGCGCGAGCTGCGGTTGATGCTGATATTTTCTTTCTTATACACGTAGCTCGTGAAGCCCGAGCAGTCGAAAGCCTTAGGGCCGCTGTGGCCGCTGCGATAGCGCGCGCCGATATATTGCAGGGCGGTGCGCACGATGCTCTCGCCTGCGGGATTGCTCTTCTTCTTCGCCACGGGCTCGGGCTTGAGCACATTGACCGTTGTGAGGGCAGACACCTCTCTCACCACGTGCTCTGCCGCGAGGCGTTTAGGCATAGCGTCCAAGACATCCTGCGCGGAGGCCGCGCCGATGCCGATGAAACTAAGACCAATTCCGAGAAGTATCGTTTTGAGTGTCACAACAATGAATGTTTTTCAGACGAGATGAAAAATAAACAAGAAAATTGCGCTGCCGTGCCCGGTGCGCCTTGAAAGAAACGCACGGACAACTATGCCCGAGAGCGTCTCTTCTTTCACGAACTTTGCAAAATTAGGCATTTCTCGGCAGAAAAGCAAACTTTCCCCGACTTTTTTGTCAAATCGCCGCCCGAAAATCGCCGAAAATCGCAATTAGGAAGGCAAACGGGGAGGAAGACCGCCGACCTGCCCACCAGCTCCCCGCAGCCTTCGTCGACACCCCCCTATGGGAAATGCAAAACTTGTTAATGCCACGCAACTACCTGCGCAGAGCGTTAGCGGCGCGTTTGCAATCGTTAAGGCGATGCAGCACGAAGATTTAGGGATAATTAAGACAAAGAAAATTTGCTCTGAGAAAAATACTGCGAAAAGCATGAGAATTTTCACTTTCAAGCACATCGGAAAAACTATAAAGGGGCAAATTTTCACGGGCTTGCTTATTATTTTTACGGTCATATAGGATAGTTTTTCCGCTCATATAAGACACTATGCCCCTTAAAACGCGAAAAGAGGAAAAGCCTGCGCCCTTCCTCTTTCTGCTGGTGCAAAGATATGATTTTTGTTCGGGTTCGCCAAAACGCACCCTATTGTGCCGCCGGCTGGCAAGACTCAGAACGGAGCAGAGCGCGAAAGAGCACCGAAAAAGCCCCAATGCGACGACAAGAACCAGCCCTGCATTACTCTAAAAAGGCAAAGAGATTTTATAAAACATATTTAATTTTTTACTAAAATGGGGGGGGTATTTGTTAATATAGCGTTTCTTCTTATCTTTGCGCACAAATAAAGATACTACTCGTATTGTATGCGAAAACATTTGATACTACTTTCTGTAATTTCTGCCTTTGCATTCACGGGGTTAAGGGCGCAAGAATATCGAATAAAGAGCGCAGGGTGCAGTAGTAATGGGGATTATCTCATAGAAACCATAGTAAGTTCCCCTCATGCGCTTAGCAAAAACGAGGCAAAAGTTCTTTTGCGAAGATGCGCAGTAACTGGATTACTCTTCCAAGGCGCAGAAGCCACCACCTGCTACGCAGCCTGCGCCCCGCTGCTTTCGAGCAGGGCGAGCCAAGAAGAACTCGCTGACAGCATCACAAAGAACGGTTCGCTGAGCGGCATTGCGGAACTTGTATCACCAATCACCGCACGCAAAATCAGTAGAAAGCACCAATACGAATACTCCTCGCAAATCGCAATAAACATGAGCAGACTGCGCCGCCTTGTCGTTGCGCTCGGTTTGCTGTGATTCTCCCCATTTTTCAAGAACGGGCATCTAAAAATTCATGGGTTTATGGACAATAACACGCAATAAAACCACCCGCAGGCAAAATATTAAGCAAGCAACGCCTGCTTTATCAAATTTTAAGGGTATATTTGCACAATTATAGGGCGCACTCGGCGCAAAACATTCTTCAAAAGACTACGATACACGCATGATATCGGTATGTATGGCCACTTACAATGGCCAGAAATATATAAAAGAACAAATCACCAGCATACTGGAGCAACTTGGGGGGAACGATGAATTGGTCATCTCGGACGACCAGTCGACCGACAACACCCTTGATATTATCCATTCGTTTCACGACGAAAGGATAAAGGTGTTTGTCAAACCCGAAAAGGTGACGACCGATTTTCCCCTCGACTCCGCTACGCACAACTTTGCCAACGCATTGGCGCACAGCAAGGGCGACCTGATTTTCCTTGCCGACCAAGACGACGTGTGGCTGCCCAACCATATCAAGCGCATGGCAGAAGCACTTGAAACTTACGACTGGGCTTTGAGCGACTGCAAAATTGTGGACGAGCAGCTTAACGTGGTGGACGAGTCGATTTTCAAGATAAGAGGCACGAAGCTGAATATTCCCAGCAACCTCTGGTCGGCCTGCTATCAGGGTTGCTGCATGGCTTTCAGGCGCGAAGTGCTGGAAAAGGCGCTGCCTTTCCCGCGCACGAAAGTAGGTCACGACCTGTGGCTCGGACTGATTGCCAACAAATACTTCAAAACTACGCTCATCCGGGAACCGCTGCTGCTTTACAGGCGACACGGAGGTGCCATCAGCCCCACGGGCATGCACAAAAAGGCATTCACGCTCATGGGAAAGATACATTACAGAATGTATATCGTAGGCCACCTCATCAAGAAAATGGCCAGTGAAGCGATGCGGGGCAATTTCTAAATCCCTCTGAAAAGAATAAAGATGAAGATACTCCAAATTATCACCAAAACCGAGTTCGGCGGCGCGCAATCCGTGCTTGTCAGTCTCGCCAACAAATTGGCGGAGCAGCACGAGGTAATCGTGGCCGGCGGCGAAGGCAACGGGGAAATGTGGAAAATGCTTGCGCCAGGTATCAAGCAGGTGAAACTGAAACACCTGAAAAGGAGCGTGTCGCTAAAAGACGACTTCTTGGCATTCATCGAGTTCAAACGCCTCTATAAAACATATCGCCCGGACATCATTCACCTTCATTCCTCCAAAGCCGGCACACTGGGCAGACTGGCTTTCCCGAAAGAGAAAATCGTATATACGGTGCACGGGTTTGACACGGTGCGTTTGGGACACAGGCAATTTATAAAAACAGAACGCTACCTGCAGAAGCGCTGCAGCAGCATTATCGGCGTAAGCCAATACGACCGCAAATGGATGGAGGCAGAGGGGATAACACGCAACGCCACATATATATATAATGGAGTGGAGCAGCCGAGGGTCGCCTCCACCCCTACCCTCGGCATCGACAGCACGCGGTTTAAGAAGACCGTGCTGTGCGTGGCGCGCATGAAGCCTCCCAAGAACGTGCAGCTATTCTTGGAAATCGCCCGCCTGCTGCCGGAATATGCTTTCGTGTGGATTGGCAACGAGCAAACGATGGACGTGCCCGAGCCCAACGTATTTTTCCTTGGCGAAAAGCCCAACGCGGGACAATACAATGCGGCAGTCGACCTTTTCCTTCTGACCAGCAACTACGAAGGACTGCCCATCGTAATCATCGAGGCCATGAGCCTCGGCCGCCCCGTGGTGGCATCTAACGTGGGCGGCATCAGCGAAATCGTGGTGAACGGCGAAAACGGTTTTGCCCTGCCCAACGAAGCCCCGCTGTTTGCAGAAAAGATTAAATATATTCTCGAGAACAAAGAAATCTACGACCGTTTCTCAAAAGATGCCCGCAAAAAGTACGAAGAGCAGCTGACCATCGACAAAATGGTCAATGCCTATGCAGACATCTATGCGAAAATTTACAGCAAAAAGCGTTAGGCCGTTTGGTGAATGGTTGTGACAGGTTGTGACGGGTTTGAACGCTCAACCATTCAGCAATAAGCACCTTATTTACAATCGAATAAAAAGAAGAATGAAGGGTTGAATAGTTTTTGGGGAGTTTTTTTGCGTATAGCAAAGCGTCATAGAAGCACCATAAAAGCCTTCATAAGCGAAACGCGCGCGGCGGCACAACCTTTCATTGTACCGCCGCGCGCGTTGATTATACATGTTATTATTTTACAATGATCTTCTTATTCTCCAAAGTCTTGCCATCAATTCCTATGCGCCGCAGAATGTAGCAACCAGGCGCAAACCCTTTGCTTTGACTGGGCGTAAAGGCATACGAACAAACCGACAGGAGTTTTCCTTGCAAGTTATAGATTTCAGTATGAGCAATGCTGCCCGTTTGAGCTGCTACAACGTTTTGAGGCAAACGCGTCTGCACCATTTCACCGATATTCTCCTCAAGCCAAGAGAGGCGGTTGTCTAACCATTCTTCTACATAACGAATATTTGCACCAGAAGTCGTATCAATACCCCAGAGAGCATACGCCTTGTCTAAATCTATACCTTCTGATGCTGCCAACATCTGTAACTCTGGAAGCACAGCCTCTTCGATGCCATTTTTTACACGTTCCCAACATTTAGCATATTCATTAAGGAACTCATCGCGCTTAAGCAATTCGCCATTATAGTTTACATAATTATCCGGGTAGTGCGAATAGCTCCACTCTCCCTCGAAAGGCACTTTGCCCATGCAACCAGAGAAGTCCCAAATCGGGCCGGCTTGCAACTTGGACGTTCCCAAAGAATCTTTCTTATAGAAATAAATGTTCGAGCCGCCCGAATCGGCTGTGCCCAAAATATCATGACATAGCATCCATGCCGCAAAAGTAGCTATATCTGCATATTTCTCGATAGGTTCGCCAGCTAACAAAGCATCTTCAAACTCGTATATAAAGTTTGAAACACTGTTTTTCTGCTCTTCAGTGATGTCATCCTCATCGGGGTGCTTAAACGTAAACTTCATATACGGGTTGAACACCTTTGAAGGAAACATCGGTGCTTCTTCTTCACTCCACCAGTAAGGGTCATCTTCAAGAATAAAGCCCCCATTGCCAACAGGCAAGCGGCAATCACCGTCTTTGACAGATTCTGATAGTAAATATAAGCCACGAGGCACCCCATTTAGCACCACGTTTACGAAACGCGTTGCGGGTTGCCACTCCTCACGCACATAACGGCCAATCGCATTGGCAGCGACGTGGACAAAATCCTGCGAGGCGGGATAATTCAGCAGCACCCAGTTCTTGTCCTTGTAATTCTTATCCTCACGATTCAGCAAGTCTATCTTTTTACTGAACTTTAATTTATACGGAGTACGTCCAGGGAAACCTACGGCACTGGTATTACCCCGGACTTTGATACGAACGCCAGAAGTATTAGCAACGTAATCGCCCGAGTCGTACACCGTGTCACTATTCTGAATAATAACAAGGCGGGCTGGTTGGTACTCATTATCCACAACCGTCAATCCGCAACAACCTGGCGGTGCTACAACAGTGGTATAAGGCGGCTCAATGCGGTTATGGGTGGTTATGGAATATAAAGGAATGCCCAAAACTGCTCTACAAGCAGACTATCTGCAGCACTTGGAATAGCGGTTGCAAAAAGCGTATCTACTTCTTCTGTCTCATTCTGCGCACACAAATTACCCACCCCGGAAATGCAAAGGAGGAAGACAAACAAGTACTTGTTTAGTAAATACTGAATCGCATTCATTGAAATAAGTCTAGCAAACAAAACATTATAAAATAAAGAACCTGCATCCGTATTTCATTACAAATGCAGGTTCTTTCATCTAAAAGCTGGCGGCGACCTACTCTCCCGCGGGTCTGCAGTACCATCGGCGCGGACGGGCTTAACTTCTCTGTTCGGAATGGGAAGAGGTGGAACCCCGACGCTATAACCGCCATAATAACTTTGACATATCTGTACAGCTGATTCTCCCGGA
>JALFJC010000057.1:0-28293 GCA_022775595.1 Bacteroidales bacterium
CTGCTCATCGACTGCCAGGGCAACTGGGGCAATATCCTTACGGGTGACGATGCCGCCGCGCCGCGCTACATTGAGGCGAGGCTCTCCAAGTTTGCCCTCGACGTACTGTTTAATCCCAAAACCACGGAGTGGAAACTCTCCTACGACGGGCGCAACAAGGAGCCGGTGTCGCTCCCTGTGAAGTTCCCGCTACTCCTGGCGCAGGGCGCGGAAGGCATTGCCGTGGGGCTTTCGGCAAAAATCCTGCCGCACAATTTCGGCGAGCTCTGCGATGCCGCCATCAGCTATCTGCACGGCGAGCCGTTCTGCCTCTACCCCGACTTCCTCACGGGCGGCAGCATCGACGTGTCGCGCTACAACGACGGTATGCGCGGCGGCAACGTGAAAGTTCGCGCCAAGATTGAGAAAATCGACAACAAGACGCTCGCTATCCGCGAAATTCCCTTCGGTAAGACCACCACGAGCCTGATTGACAGCATTCTCAAAGCCAACGACAAGGGGAAAATCAAAATCCGCAAGGTGGACGACAACACGGCCGCCGGCGTGGAAATATTGGTGCACCTCACGCCCGGCACGTCGAGCGACAAGGCAATCGACGCGCTTTACGCCTTTACCGACTGCGAGGTCTCTATCTCGCCCAACTGCTGCGTCATCGACGAGAAGCGCCCCAAGTTCCTCACCGTGAGCGATGTGCTGCGCCGCAGCGTGGAGAGTACCAAGGACTTGCTGCGCAAGGAACTGCTTATCCGCCGCGGCGAATTGCTGGAAAGCCTGCACTTCGCCTCTTTGGAAAAGATATTCATCGAGGAGCGCATCTATAAGGACCGGGCCTTTGAGAACGCGAAAGATATGGATGCCGCCTGCGCACATATCGACGAGCGCCTCACGCCGTTCTACCCGCAGTTTATCCGCGAGGTGACCAAGGACGACATTCTCCGCCTCATGGAAATCCGCATGGCGCGTATCCTGAAATTCAACAAAGACAAGGCCGACGAACTGATTGCACGCATGAAGGACGAGGTGGCGCGTATCGACCGCGACCTTGCCGATATGGTGAGCGTCACTGCCAACTGGTATCAGCTGATAAAGGACAAGTACGCGCACCAATTCCCGCGCAAAACGGAAATCCGCTCTTTCGACAACATCGAAGCCACGAAGGTCATCGAGGCCAACGAGAAACTCTACATCAACCGCACCGACGGCTTTATGGGCACGGGGCTGAAAAAGGACGAGTTCGTGGCCAACTGCTCGCCTATCGACGACGTCATTATCTTCTACTCCGACGGCACCTATAAAATCACACGCGTGCAAGAAAAGGTGTTTATCGGCAGCACCGCCCGCTCGGCGGCAGAGAAGAACAAGAAATTGAGCGTCATACACATCGACGTGTTCAAGCGCAACGACAAGCGCACCATATATAATGCCGTTTATCGCGACGGCAAGACGGGCAGCACGTTCCTCAAACGCTTCAACGTCACCTCTATCACCCACGACCGCGAATATGACCTCACGCTCGGCACGCCCGGCTCCGAGGTGCTCTACCTCACGGCCAACGGCAACGGCGAGGCGGAGATTATCAAGGTGACCCTGCGCCCCAACCCGAAGCTCAAGCGCGTGTCGTTTGAGAAAGATTTCGGCGAAATTCTCGTCAAGGGCCGCCAGAGCCGGGGCAACCTGCTCACCAAACTGCCCGTTCACCACATCTCGCTCAAAGCGCTCGGCGGCTCTACGCTCGGCGGGCGCAAGGTGTGGTTCGACCACGACGTGCAACGCCTCAACTACGATGAGCGCGGGCAATATCTCGGCGAGTTCCACTCGGACGACCAAGTGCTCGTGGTCTTGGAAAACGGCAATTTCTACACCACCTCCTTCGACGTGAACAACCACTACGAGCCTACGGGCATCCTACGCGTGGAGAAGTTCGATGCCGCCAAGGTGTGGAGCGCCGTGCTCTTCGATGCCGACCAGCAAGGCTTTGCCTACGTGAAGCGCTTCTGCTTTGAGCGCACGGCGCAGACGCGTCCGCTCAACTTCTTGGGCGACAACCCGGCCTCGCGCCTCGTGCTGCTCACCGGCCAGCCCTATCCGCGCATCAGCCTCGTCTATGGCGGCGCAGACGCCTTCCGTGATCCTATGGTCGTAGATGTGGAGGAATATATCGCCGTAAAAGGCTTCAAGGCCAAAGGCAAGCGCCTCACCACCTGCGCCGTGGAGCGCGTTGAGGAATTAGAACCCACCCGCTTCCCTGAACCTGAACCCGAGGAGCAGGACGAAGAAATTGAGGGCGAAGAAACTGCCGAAAGCGGCAAGCAACCCTCGCTCTTCGATGAGGCATAAACATAAAAAAACAAGGCTGAAATCGCTTTCAAGCACACAATAATAATATATAAGATGAAACCATTGGTCAGCATTATCATGGGCTCTACGTCAGACCTGCCCGTGATGGAAAAGGCGGCACGCTTTTTCGACGAACTTGAAATCCCCTTCGAACTCCATGCCCTCTCGGCACACCGCACGCCCGCCGAGGTGGAAGACTTTGCACGGAACGCCGCACCGCGCGGCATTCGCGTCATCATTGCCGGCGCAGGTATGGCAGCCGCGCTGCCGGGCGTAATTGCCGCTTCGAGCACGGTACCCGTAATCGGCGTGCCTGTCAAGGGCATGCTCGACGGACTCGACGCGCTGCTCTCTATCGTGCAGATGCCTCCTGGCATTCCCGTGGCAACGGTGGGCGTGAACGGCGCGCTCAATGCTGCTATTCTCGCCGCGCAAATGCTGGCAGTGGCCGATGCAACGCTCGCCGAAAAACTCGCGGCTTATAAAGAGGGACTGAAAGACAAAATCGTACGCGCCAACGCCGAACTGGCCGGCGTGAACTATAAGTTCAAGACGAATTGATCGATAGTTTCCCTCCGTAAACGAGTTGACGAGTAAACGAGTTTTTTTCAAAAAAAAACAAAACAATGGCATCAAACCCTATCAACGCCGCCCTGCCGCCCGAACTTTACGACTGGCACGACGGGCTGCCCAACCTGTTCAACTACGCGCCGCGCAAGTCGCACGAGGTGCGCATCGGCAACTGCCCGCTCGGCGGCGACCACCCGCTGCGCATTCAGAGCATGACCACCACGCCCACCGCCGACGCGGCGGCTTCTGCCGCGCAATGCCGCACCATTATCGAGGCGGGCGCAGACTACGTGCGCCTTACGGCACAAGGCACGCGCGAGGCGGAGGCACTGCGCGAGATTAAGGAAACGCTGCGCCGCGAGGGCTTCGACACGCCGCTTGTGGCGGACATACATTTCAATCCCAACGTGGCAGACGCGGCGGCGGAGATTGTGGAGAAAGTGCGCATCAATCCTGGCAACTACGTCGACCCCGCCCGAAAGTTCAAGCATATCGAATACACCGACGAGGCCTACGCCGAAGAATTGCGCCGCCTCGAAGAGCGTTTCGTCAAACTCCTCGGCATCTGCCGCGCCCACGGCACGGCGCTGCGCATCGGCGTGAACCACGGCTCGCTGTCCGACCGCATCATGAGCCGCTACGGCGACACGCCCGAGGGCATCGTGGAGAGTTGCATGGAATTTCTGCGCGTTTGCGTGCGAGAGGATTTTAAGGACGCGGTGGTTTCGATCAAAGCCTCCAACACCGTGGTTATGGTGCGCTCCGTGCGTCTGCTGTGCAAGGCTATGGCGGACGAGGGCATGGATTTCCCGCTTCACCTCGGCGTTACGGAGGCCGGCGAGGGCGAGGACGGGCGCATCAAGAGCGCGGCAGGCATCGGCGCATTGCTGGCCGACGGCATCGGCGACACGCTGCGCGTGAGCCTTTCGGAAAATCCCGAGTGCGAAATACCCGTGGCGTATCATTTGGCAAAATACGTGACGCAGCGCGGCGGCCATCCCTTCATCCCGGGCAAGGCTGCGCCCGACTTCGACTATCTCAGGCCCTCCCGCCGCCCTACCCGTGCCGTGGGTAACATCGGGGGCACAAACGCGCCGGTGGTCATCGGAGCGCAGACACGCGGCGAACGCGCCGTGGGGCACACGGTTCCCGACTATATCTATTGCGGCACGGTCTTGCCGCCGCTCAATCAGCGCGTGCCGGGCGCGGGCTATATCGTTGACGCGGCTGCATGGCAGGGCGAGGCAAACACCTATCCTGCCTTCCCCGCAAATCTTCTGATGCTCGTGGGAGCGTGCCCCGCTGCCCTGAAGTTTGTGTTTTTGAGTTATCTGCAACTCACGGAAGAAGTGCTTGCCTGCCTGCGCCAGCATCCCGAAATGGTGGTGATTGCCCAGTCGGCCCACGCCAACCGCCTCGGCGAGCAGCGGGCTTTGGTGCATGAACTGTGGCGCGAGGGACTTGCCAATCCCGTGGTATTCTTCGAGCATTACGCACTGGGCGCGGCTGATGCCGATGCCTTCCGCCTGCAAGCCGCCGCCGATACGGGCGCGTTGCTCTTCGATGGACTGTGCGACGGCCTATTCCTCTTTGCCCAAACGCCGCAGGGCAGCGAACCGCTGAGCGAGGCTGTGTGCGACGACACGGCTTTCGGCATTTTGCAGGCTGCGCGTGCACGCACCACGAAGACGGAATATATCAGTTGCCCGGGCTGCGGGCGTACGCTCTACGACCTGCAAGGCACGCTGCGCCGCGTGAAAGACGCCACGGCGCACCTCACAGGACTGAAAATCGCCGTTATGGGCTGCATCGTCAACGGACCGGGCGAGATGGCCGATGCCGATTACGGCTACGTCGGCGCGGCGCGCGGGCGCATCAGCCTCTATCGCGGCAAGGAGTGCGTGGAGATGAATATACCAGAGGCGGAAGCCGTGGACAAACTCCTCGCGCTCATTGAGAACGACAGGAAAAATTTTTGAGTAAACGAATAAAGTATAAAAAACGACAACATAGAACAACTATAGACAACTCCGAGTCTGACATTCATGCGCTTAATATGACGACAACAGGGACAACGGGGCGTATTTTATACGCCCGCCGCGCAGAAAGACAACTGAAAGTTGTCTAAAAGTTGTCCAAGTTGTCGTCATAATGAAAACTGCAATACAGATAATAAGTGTTGTCACAAGTTGTCTATGTTGTCGTAAAAATTAAAACAAAGGAAATCGTTTACTTGTAAACTCGTCTACTATAAATATATAATAATGTTCAAGCAAATACCACCCTTCACGCGCAGCCTGTTGCTCATCAACGTCATCTGCTATCTGCTGCAGCTCCTCTTTGAGCGCAGCGGCATTGACCTCGTAGCACTCTTCGGCCTGCACTTTGCCAAAGCGAGCGACTTTTACCTGTTCCAGCTCCTGACGTATATGTTCCTGCATGGCAGTTTCAGCCATCTGTTCTTCAATATGTTCTCCCTGTGGATGTTCGGCGGCATCATAGAGCGCTCGCTCGGCAGCCGGCGTTTTCTCACGTACTACCTCATTTGCGGCATAGGCGCCGGCCTGTGCCAGGAGCTGTGGCAGTTGGGAGAGTATTATATGGCGGGAATGAATGGCTACGAGTTTGTGGGCGACGGCATCGGCGCGCCGATACCTATGGACAGCTTCCTGAACCGCTGGACCACCATCGGCGCATCGGGCGCGTGCTACGGCGTGCTCCTCGCCTTCGGCATGCTCTTCCCCAACGAGCGCATCGTGCTGCTCATACCGCCCATACCAATCAAGGCGAAGTATTTCGTGGCGGGCTATGCCGCCATCGAACTTTATTCTGCCTATGCCTCCAACGATAACATCGCGCACTTTGCCCACCTCGGCGGCATGCTCTTCGGCTTCTTCCTCCTGCGCTACTGGCGGCGGGCTAACGAGCGTCGGCAGGCGGCTTGGCAAAACGGGTGGGGCGCGGCGCAGCAAAAGCCCTCGCTCGCGCAGCGCGTCAAAGATTGGTGGGGAAATATTTTCCAGAAAAACCGTCCTGCGCGTCCCGGAAATGCGCGGCACACCGCCACGCGGCAGAGCGACTATGAGTACAATATGAACCGCCACGCCGAGGAGCAGCGCCGCGAAGCGCGGATGGACGAAATCCTTGAAAAAATTAAGAAATCGGGTTACGAAAACCTCACGGAGGACGAAAAGCGCGAACTTTTCAGATTAAGCAGAAAATAAACTATATATGGCTAAGCAAGCCGACAAAAAGCCTTCCTTCTTCGCCGCCGCCATGTCGTTTCTCTCGTGGTGCGCGGTGCTGCTGCTTTGGACCTCGGCGGCAGGCATCTATCTGCACCCCGCCCTCTTCAAGTGGGTGCAGCTCTTAGAACTTGCCTTCCCCCTGCTGCTCGGCTTCACGCTCCTTTGCTTCGTGCTCAGCCTGCTGCTCGCGCCGCGCCAGGCGTGGATAGCCTTTTTCGGCATCATAGCTTGCATCGGCAGCGTGCGCGACTATTGTCCCGTAAATCTCACCTCGCCGCCACCCAAAGGCTGCATCAAGGTGCTTACTTACAACGTAATGGGATTTGCCGGCTGGGAGAAAGATGCCGATGGGCACTACGTTATTCCGGCCTACCTTGCCGACAGCCGCGCCGATATCATCTGCTGCCAGGAAGTGGGCAGCGGCGGTAGCGGCTACGACGATGTCTTTGGAAAATTCATGCCCTCCAAAGGCTATTGCGCCGACACCGTCAATGCGAATGGCAACATACTTTGCTGCTTCTCCCGCCTCAAAATCACGCGCAAGCAAGTGGTTTGCAGCGGCAGCGGAAATGGCTGCGGCGCGTTTTGGCTGCTTTCGGCTCCCGGCGACACCATTGTTGTGCTCAATGCCCACCTTGAAAGCAACCACCTTTCCTCGGAAGAGCGCAGCCATTACCAGAATCTGGTAAAAGAAACCGACAGCCTTGAAAACGCGCTTAGCGGACGTTCCAAGCAGATACTTTCAAAACTGGCGGACGCTGCCGTGAAGCGCGCCCGACAGGCCGACGCGATGATAGCCTTTATCGACAGCGTGGGGCAGGAGGGCAAAACGTTCATCGTGTGCGGCGACTTCAACGACACGCCCGTTTCTTATGCCCACCATCTCTTTTGCAGCCGCATGACCGACGCCTATCGCGCCACTGCCAACGGCGTTGGGCGCACGTTCAACCGCAATGCGATGTACGTGCGCATCGACCACATCTTCTGCTCTGAAGAATGGAAGCCATTCGCCTGCACGATCGACCGCAGCATAGAAACTTCTGACCATTACCCCGTTTCGTGCTATCTAAAACGCGCGGGAAAGTAAAAAAAATATCGCATTTTGTGCGGAGAAACTTAGAAATAGGTAAATTTGCAAAGCAAACGAAAAAACCATCTTAATATCCCTAATTTTTTATCTTTATGATTAACTACAAAGACTTAGGTTTGGTGAACACGCGCGAAATGTTCGCACGCGCCATCAAGGGCGGTTATGCAATCCCCGCTTTCAACTTCAACAACATGGAACAGCTGCAGGCTATCATCAAGGCCGCTTCTGCAAAGAAGAGCCCCGTTATCCTTCAGGTGTCCAAAGGCGCACGCGCTTACGCCAACCAAACACTGCTTCGTTATATGGCCGAAGGTGCCGTTGAATACGCTAAGGAACTTGGCTGCAAGCATCCTGAAATCGTGCTCCACCTCGACCACGGCGACTCTTTCGAAACTTGCAAAAGCTGCATCGACATGGGCTTCAGCTCTGTGATGATTGACGGCTCTGGCCTCCCCTACGAAGAGAACGTTGCCCTCACGAAGAAGGTGGTTGACTACGCTCACCAGTTCGATGTAACCGTAGAAGGCGAACTCGGCGTATTGGCAGGCGTTGAGGACGAAGTTTCTCACGCAGAAAGCCACTACACGAAGCCCGAAGAAGTTGTAGACTTCGCCACCCGCACCGGTTGCGACAGCCTCGCTATCTCTATCGGCACGAGCCACGGCGCTTACAAGTTCACGCCCGAGCAGTGCACCGTAGACCCCCAGACGGGTCGCCTCGTGCCTCCTCCCTTGGCATTCGACGTGCTCGACGCCGTAATGAAAGAGCTCCCCGGCTTCCCCATCGTGCTCCACGGTTCTTCCAGCGTTCCCCAGGAAGAAGTTGACACCATCAACAAGTACGGCGGCAAACTCCCCAACGCAGTCGGCATTCCCGAAGAGCAGCTCCGCAAGGCTGCTGCCAGCGCAGTTTGCAAAATCAACATCGACTCCGACAGCCGCTTGGCCATGAC
This sequence comes from Bacteroidales bacterium, assembly GCA_022775595.1. GTDB lineage: Bacteria > Bacteroidota > Bacteroidia > Bacteroidales > Bacteroidaceae > Alloprevotella. The sequence continues at coordinate 8,198 of JALFJC010000057.1, forward strand.
CGCTGCAATCCGTCAAGTATTTGCTGAAAAGCCGGGCGAATTCGACCCCCGCAAGTACCTCGGTCCTGCTCGCGACAACATGCAGAAGCAGTACGAGCACAAGATTGTCGAAGTGCTCGGTTCTGAGAACAAGCTCGCTAACCTCGACTAATAGCCTCTTTTAAGGGAACAGGGCCTGCGGCTCTTTCCGTCTGAAAACCTAAAAGTGCGTCTCAATTCTTATGAGGCGCACTTTTTTTATTGCAGATACTCTCTGACGAACGCCTCCGAAGATGATTTTTTACCCCAAAGGCCTTCGCCTGCGGGCGGGCTATCCGCCCTGTTTGCCCTTTACGTGTCGTGCCACATTAGTGGCCTGCGGCCTTTTATTGGCGCAAAATATGCTTTTCCTATAAGAAAAACGCCTGCGCCTCGAAAAAAATAAGTAATTTTGCGCGGTTTATTTATCAGAATACCACTTTTTTACACTTTATAAAACCAACATTTAGATGAACGTGATTACCAAAACCGTGTCTCTGCCCGATGGACGCACCATCAGCATCGAGACAGGCAAGCTTGCCAAACAAGCCGATGGAGCCGTTATGCTGCGCATGAACAACACCATGCTCCTGGCCACTGTTTGCGGTGCAAAGGACGCTGTTCCCGGAACGGACTTCATGCCTTTGCAATGTGACTACAAAGAAAAGTATTCGGCCGCCGGCCGTTTCCCCGGCGGTTTCACGAAGCGTGAGGGCCGCGCCTCCGACTACGAAATCCTTACGTCGCGCCTCGTCGACCGCGCCCTGCGCCCCCTGTTCCCCTCCGACTATCACGCAGAAGTGTTCGTGAACATCACGCTCTTCTCGGCCGACGGCGTGGACATGCCCGATGCACTCGCTGGTTTCGCCGCCTCCGCCGCACTCGCCTGCTCCGACATTCCCTTTGAAGGACCTATCTCGGAGTGCCGCGTGGCCCGCATCGACGGCGAATATGTCATCAACCCCACCTTCGAGCAACTCGAAAAGGCGGACATGGACCTCATGGTCGGCGCAACGGAAGAAAACATCATGATGGTGGAAGGCGAAATGGACGAAGTGCCCGAAAGCGCACTCCTCGAAGCGCTCAAAGCCGCCCACGAGGCCATCAAGCCCATGTGCCGCCTGCAAAAGGAACTTTCCAAAGAACTCGGCACCGACGTGAAGCGCGAATATTGCCACGAGGTGAACGATGAGGAACTGCGCCAGCAGGTGAAGGACACTTGCTATCAGCCTTGCTACGAGGTGACGAAGCAGGGCCTCGAGAAGCACGCACGCATGGACGCTTTCGAGGCTATCCGCGAAAACTTCAAGGAAACCTATGCCGCCGCCCACGCCGACCTCACGCCCGAGGAACTCGAGGAGAAGAATGCCCTGATTGACAAATACTACCACGATGTGGAGAAGGACGCCATGCGCCGCTGCATTCTCGACGAAGGCATCCGCCTCGACGGCCGCAAGACCACGGACATCCGTCCCATTTGGTGCGAGGTTGACCCCCTGCCCGGCCCTCACGGCTCTTCTATCTTTACCCGCGGCGAAACGCAGAGCCTCTCTACCTGCACGCTCGGCACGAAGCTCGACGAGAAGATGGTGGACGACGTGCTCGACAAGAGCTACATGCGCTTCCTCCTGCACTACAACTTCCCGCCCTTCTCCACCGGCGAGGCTAAGGCACAGCGCGGCGTGGGCCGCCGCGAAATCGGCCACGGACACCTCGCTTGGCGCGGCCTGAAAGGCCAGCTCCCCAAGGACTTCCCCTACACCGTGCGCATCGTGAGCGATATCCTCGAGTCCAACGGCTCCAGCTCTATGGCCACCGTCTGCGCCGGCACGCTCGCCCTCATGGACGCCGGTGTACCCATCAAGGCTCCCGTGAGCGGCATCGCCATGGGCTTGATTAAGAATCCCGGTGAAGACAAATACGCCGTGCTCTCCGATATCCTCGGCGATGAGGACCACCTCGGCGATATGGACTTCAAGACCACAGGTACGCTCAAAGGCCTCACAGCCACGCAGATGGACATCAAGTGCGACGGCCTCTCTTACGAAATTCTCGAAAAGGCACTTGCACAGGCCAAGGCCGGTCGCGAGCATATCCTCGGTGAGATGATGAAGACCATTTCCGAGCCGCGTGCCGACTATAAGCCCCACGTGCCCCGCATCGTCGCCTTAGAAATTCCCAAGGAGTTCATCGGCGCCGTTATTGGCCCGGGCGGCAAGATTATCCAGGGCATGCAGGAAGACACCGGCGCAACCATCACCATCGACGAGGAAGACGGCGTGGGCAAGGTGCAGGTATCGGCTCCCAACAAAGAGAGCATCGATGCCGCCGTTGCCAAGATCCGTGCCATCGTGGCCATTCCCGAAGTGGGCGAGGTTTACGACGCAAAAGTTGTGAGCATCATGCCTTACGGCTGCTTCGTAGAGTTCATGCCGGGTAAGGAAGGCCTGCTCCACATCAGCGAAATCGCCTGGAAGCGCCTCGAGAACGTGGAGGAAGCCGGCATTCACGAAGGCGACACCATTCAGGTGAAACTTCTTGAGATTGACGAGAAGACCGGCAAGTTCCGCCTTTCTCACCGCGTGCTCGAAGAGAAGCCCGAAGGCTGGGAGGAGCGTCCCGCCCGCCGTCCGCGCCGCGAGGGCGACAGCCGCGAACGCCGTCCCCGCCGCGAAGAGCGCGAATAAAACCCGCACATAAGGTGCAATAACTACATACCTACGCCCCGAAAGTTATGCTTTCGGGGCGATTTTTTTTGGGCTGGCAGCCAATGCCACCCTTTGGGGATTGGACTTTCTTACAAAAGAGCCCAAACTATCCCCGAACTATTTTTCATCTGCCCCGAGAGATTTTTTCCTTCCTCCTTGAAAGTTTTCACTATCTGCGCAGAAAAAGTTTATTACAAACTTTGTAATACGCGTTACAAACTTTCTAATATGTATTACAAACTTTGTAACATGTGTTAGAAACTTTGTAATAAAAACTTTCATAGCAGATAATGAAAAATATCAGGCAGCAAATAAAAAATTGCTCGGGGATAGTGAAAATTATCTCGGGGATAATTTGGGCGGTCGGCGCAGATAGCCTTTGCGGCAATGGCAGTCCGTTGCCGCGATAGAAGTGATAAAGGGGGCTAAAAACGCACAAATTATTCTAAGATTGTGGCACGCCTCGACCAAAGTGCGTAGATTTGCCAAACAGATTAACCACAAAAACATTTAGAGCCATGACACAGAACAACGAAATCTACAAGTGCGCCATCTGCAGCAATGTGGTAGAAGTGGTGCACGCCGCCGGCGGCACTCTGGTGTGCTGCGGCCAACCGATGACCCTCCTCACGGAGAACACAACCGATGCTTCGCATGAGAAGCACGTGCCCTTCTTAGTCAGCACCCCCGAAGGCGTGCTGGTGCGCGTGGGCAGCGCCGAGCACCCCATGCTGCCCGAGCATTTCATTGAATGGATTGAACTCGAAACCCACGAGGGCACGATGCGTCGCCATTTGCAGCCCGGCGACAAGCCCGAAGCGTTCTTCTGCACCAAGGCGAAGGTGAAGGCCGCCCGCGCCTATTGCAATCTGCACGGACTTTGGAAGGCCTGAACCCAGCCCTTTTCGCAGGCTTCAACTTTCGCAACCCTACTCCCCGCCGCATCGTTTTCACGGTGCGGCGGGCGTTTTTAGCGGGCTTTGGAAGGGGAAAAACAAAGTTTTAAGTAAGAAAATAGGGAAATACGCAAAAAAAGCCTACTTTTGCAAAGATATAGCATATTGTGCATTATAATCTCATAGACCTAAAAACGCATAAAATCCATAACTATGAAAGGAATTGTCCTCGCCGGCGGCAGCGGCACACGCCTCTACCCCATCACCAAAGGCATCAGCAAACAACTTATTCCCATTTTCGACAAACCGATGGTGTACTACCCCATTTCGGTGCTGATGCTTGCCGGCATTCGCGAAATCCTCATTATCTCCACGCCGCAAGACCTCCCCGGCTTCCGCCGCCTGCTGGGCGACGGAAGCGACTACGGCGTGCACTTCGAGTATGCCGAGCAACCCTCGCCCGACGGACTGGCACAGGCCTTTATCATCGGCGAAAAGTTTATCGGCGATGACAGCGTTTGCCTCGTGCTGGGCGACAACATCTTCCACGGCAGCAATTTCCGCCACATTCTGCGTGCAGCAGTTAAGACGGCGGAGGAAGACGCCAAGGCCACCGTGTTCGGCTATCGCGTGAACGACCCCGAGCGCTACGGCGTGGTGGAATTCGACGCAGAAGGGCGTTGCATGAGTATTGAGGAAAAGCCGGCGCAGCCGAAGAGCAACTACGCCGTTGTGGGTCTGTACTTCTATCCCAACAAGGTGGTGCAGGTGGCCAAGAGCATCAAGCCCTCGGCACGCGGAGAGTTGGAAATCACCACGGTGAATCAGGAGTTCCTTGCCGCTGGCGAACTGATGGTGCAGACACTCGGCATCGGGTTCGCATGGCTCGACACGGGTACGCACGACAGCCTGAGCGAGGCTTCTACCTTTATCGAAGTCATCGAAAAGCGCACGGGTCTGAAAGTGGGCTGCCTTGAAGGCATCGCCCTGCAACAAGGCTGGATTACGCCCGAGCAGGTGCGCCAAACGGCACAGCCTATGGCGAAGAACCAGTACGGGCAATATCTCCTCAAACTTGCCGAAGGTAAATAGGGACGGGCATAACATTAGTCCCAAAACAGTAAAAATGCTACGGCACTTCGGTACGCTCTTCCTGCTCTTTTGCCTTTGCGCCGCGCTGCAAGCCACCGATGGCGGCAGCGCAAAGGGTTCGCGCGGCTCGGTGTCGGGCGACGGAGGGCTGACAGGCACGGAGTGGACGGGCTATCTGAAAATCTCGGAGCCTTTGACGGCCGACGAACTGGCAACCATAGACCTCGGCGGCGTGACGTGTCTCGACCTCACGGGCATCAGTCTGCCGGAGGGCGCGACTGCCTTTCTCCATACGCCCACGGAGCCCAACCTGCTCATCTATGTGCGCAGCGAAGATGCCAACCGCGTGCCGGAGGCGTGGCGTTTTGCCGTGGCACGCGCCGGGAACGGCGAGGCGCGGCTACTGCACTCCTTTGAACTCACCGACGGTGCTCCGCTCTTTATCCCTTTCCCCTTCGCCGTGAGCACGGGTCAGTTGCGCTATACGCGCCGCCTGATTGCCGACGGCAACTGGCAAACGCTCTGCCTGCCTTTCGATGCCGATGCAGTAGAGGGGCAAGGACTGTTTGAAATGGGAAAAGCCTTGGGCATGGACGGCACGGCACTGGCTTTCGGCAAGACGGAAACGATTGCTGGCGGTGCGGCGCATATCCTGCGCACCGTTGGCACGGCTTCGACGGACGGACGGCTCACGGTGACGTTCAGCAGCAGGGCGTGCACCGTTGTGCCCACGCTCGGCCATCTGTACCAAGGCATTTGGGGCACGAATTATCGGCAAATGGCCGTGGCAGACGCGAACGAAAGCATTTATCTGCTGACAGCCGACGGCAGCACTTTTGCCCATGCGGCGGCAGGCAGCACGCTTGCACCGTTTCGCTGCTATCTCTCGCTGTTCGAGCCTGCCGGCCCGCAACTCATCATTCGCTTTGAGCGCAACACGGCGGCGGCATTGCCTCCCGCCATTTTCAATAAAGAAAACCACGGCGCGGCACAGCCTGTCTACGACCTTGCCGGACGGCGGCACACGGGAACTGCGCGGCGCGGCGAGATTTTAATAATGAAGAATATGAAATTAGTAAACAAGTAAACGAGTGTACGAGTAAACAAGACAAGTTACTCATCAAAAAATAATTTGCAAGACATCTCTGTCTCGTTTACTCGTCTACTTGTTTACTCGTCTACTCAAAACATAACAATATGGTAATAGCAGTAGACTTTGACGGAACGATTGTGGAACACAAATATCCCGCAATCGGGAAAGAAATACCTTTTGCCGTAGCCACGCTGAAACAACTCATGGAGGACGGGCACAAACTCGTGCTTTGGAGCGTGCGCACGGGCGAGTTGCTCGACGAGGCGGTGGCGTGGTGCGAGGAGCGCGGCGTGCGCTTCTATGCCGTGAACAGCAATTTCGATGAAGATGCCAACTGCATGAACAGCGATAACTTCTGCCGAAAACTCAAGGTGCAGATGTTTATCGACGACCGCAACGTGGGCGGCCTGCCCGACTGGGGCAGCATCTACCAAATTATCACGCGCCGCATCAGTTACGAACAACTACTGCGCGAGGAAATGAATATGCCGGCGGAAAAGCCGAAGCGCAAAGGCTGGTGGCCATTTTAAGAATGGGCGTTATGCAAAACGCCCGCCCAAAGCGTATCGCCCGCGCCATACAATATTATATATAGCCTTTCCAAAATGAAGATATTTGCAGCAAGCCGAATGAAGGAACTCGATGCTTCCACCATTCGCGAACAAAACATCACATCGCTCCAACTCATGGAACGCGCCGCCGAGCGTGCGGCGGAAGCCATTGCGATGGAGTGGCCCGCAAAGGGCACGCCTGTCGTGGTGTTTGCCGGGCCAGGCAACAACGGCGGCGACGGACTGGCCGTGGCTCGTCTGCTCGCAGGGCGCGGATATGCGGTGAAGGCATACCTCTTCAATACGGGCGACCACCTGAGCAACGACTGCGCCGAAAACAAAAAGCGCATCTTGGAAACGGAGGGCGTGGAATTTACCGAGGTGACCTCGCAGTTTGAAGCCCCCGCGCTCACGGAAGACATGCTCGTGGTGGACGCGCTCTTCGGCACAGGACTCGACCGTCCCGCAACGGGCGGCTTTGCCACCCTCATCAAGTTTATCAATGCCGCGCCGGCGCAGGTGGTGGCGATAGATATGCCCTCGGGACTGATGTCGGAGGACAATGCGCAAAACATTCCGAGCAACATTATTCAGGCGCACCTCACGCTCACCTTCCAGCACCTCAAGCCGGCAATGCTCATTGCCGAGAACAATATCTATTGCGGACGCATCAAGGTGCTCGACATCGGACTTTCCGCCCAAAAGGCCGCCACGCTCGACACGCCCTACTTCTTCACCGAAGCGGCCGACGTGAGGCAGATGCTGCAAGAGCGTCCCGCCTTCGGGCATAAAGGCACGTTTGGCCACGCCCTGCTCGTGTGCGGCCGCTACGGCATGGCGGGCGCAGCCATTCTCTCGGCAAAGGCCTGCCTGAAAAGCGGCGTGGGCAAGGTGACCATACACACGCCGAAGCGCAACAACGACCTACTGCAGATCTCCGTGCCCGAAGCCTTGCTCAGCCACGATGCCGACGACGCAATCTTCACAACGCCCAACCTCTCCGACGCGTTCAGCGCCATAGCCCTCGGCCCTGCCATAGGCACGGACAAGCGCACCGCGCTGGCTTTCATACAACAGACGGGGCACGCCGCCGTGCCGCTCGTCATTGATGCCGACGGCATCAACATTCTTGCCGACCACCGCAGTTGGATAAGGCAAATTCCGAAAGGCACGGTGTTTACGCCGCACCTCGGCGAGATGAGCCGCCTCGGCCTGCACAGCACCGACCACTTCGCCGCGCTTGAAGAGGCGAAGGAAATGGCGGTGACGCACGGCTTCTTCATGATTCTGAAAAACCGTTACACGGCCGTATGCACACCGCAGGGCAAGGTGTACTTCAACCCCACGGGCAACAATGCGCTCGCCACGGCGGGCAGCGGCGACGTGCTTACGGGCATGCTCGCGGCGTTGCTGGCGGAGGGTTACGAAACGCTCGCCGCCTGCCGTCTGGCAGTGTTCCTGCACGGTCTCGCCGGCGACCTCGCCGCCACCGACTTGGGGCAGGAGAGCGTCACGGCTTCCGACCTCATCGACTATCTGCCCAAAGCCTTCCGCGCCCTGCACGGCGGAGAAAACCTGCCGCAGTTCGGGCCGATTGAGTTTTAATATTAGTAAACGAGTAGACAAGTATACAAGTAAACGAGTAAACAAGTAAACAAGACAAGTTACAAAATATAAAGATGAGCAATACTTTCCTGTCTCGTCTACTCGTTTACTCGTAAACTCGTCTACTAAATATCTTTATATACGCATGAAAAAAATCTTCGCACTATTCCTCGCCTCCGCGCTCTCGGGCAGCCTCGCCGCTCAGACCGAGGTGCGCAATTATACGCCGGGCATCACCGACAACGGCATCACCTATTTCTTGCCCAAAACCGCACTGCGCTTCACCGTCACGGCGGTGCGCCGCCATTACACGCCGGGCGAATATTGCCTCTATGCCGAACGCTTCCTGCGCCTGAAAGATGCCGTGCAGGCAGAGCGCGACGAGTGGGAAATCAAAACCGTGGAAATGACTCCTTACGGTGTGGCAGACAAGAGCAAAGCCTACACCATTCGCCTCGTGCCCAAGACGAGCGCGCCCCTCGCGGCACTGGCCGACGACGGACGGCTGCTGGCCGTGAACAAGGACGCGCCGGAGGAAGAGCCGCTGCCCATGGCGGCCGTCATTCCCGGCACGGACAACAACCTGAACGGCGCGAAGTATAAAACAGAAGAAATACTCTCGGCAGGTAACCTCACGAAAATGGCGGAACTCACGGCGGCCGAGATTTACGATATCCGCGAAAACCGCTCGCTGCTCACCAAAGGGCAGGCCGACTTTATGCCGAAGGACGGCGAGCAACTCAAACTGATGCTCAACAGCCTCGAAACGCAAGAAACCGCGCTCTTGCAACTCTTCTCCGGCACGATGCGCGAGGAGACACACGTGGCGACGTTCGACTTTGTGCCTACCGGTGAGGCAGCCGACAGCATTCTGTTCCGCTTCTCGCGCCACTTGGGGTTTGTGGACGCGGACGACCTTGCCGGCAAGCCCTATCGCGTCAGCGTGACCGACCTGAAAACGCTGCCCACAGAGGTCATTGACCCGAAAGCCAAGGCAAAGAAGGAGCCCGACGACTTGCGCTACATGGTGCCCGGCCGCGCGGAGGTGAAACTCTGCGCCGACAACGCGGAACTGCTTTCGCAAACGCTGCCCATCGCCCAGTTCGGGCGCGTGGAGCATCTCGGTGGCGACCTCTTCAATAAGAAATACACCACCCGCGTGACGCTTTCGCCCGTAACGGGAGGCATTGTGCGCGTTGAGGCGGAAGAACCTAAATAAATTTTATTTGATAAAATTCTCATCATATCCTTTATGAAACGCCTTTCCCTTTTCTTGCTTTCATTCGTAATGCTCTTCGCCGCTGCGCAGGCAAGGAAACGCACGTTTCGCATGGCGGACTACGGCGTGACGCCTGGCACGGAAAACCTGTCAGAAACGTTGCAGCAAGCACTTGCCGGCATCAAGGCGCAGGTGCAGCCCGGCGACTGCGTGACGCTCCGCTTCAAAAAAGGCACGTACAACTTTCACCCGGAAGGCGCAGCCGTGCGCACCTATTATATTTCCAACCACGACCAAGACAACCCCAAGCACGTGGCGATTGACTTGACGGAGTGGGAAAACCTCACGCTCGACGGCGGCGGGGCTTCCTTCGTGTGCCACGGCCGCATGCTGCCGCTCGCGCTGGTGCACTGCAAGAACACGGTGCTGCGCAATTTCTCCATCGACTTCGCCAAGCCCCACATCACGCAGGTGCAGGTAGTGGCCAACAGCCCCGAGGGCGGCATCGCGTTCCGCCCCGCTCCGTGGGTGGACTGCGGCGTTGACGGCGGCAAGTTTTTTGCCAAAGGCGAAGGCTGGCAGTTCAACTACGGCACGGGCATCGCCTTCAATCCCGAGACGCACCACATGGTTTACCGGACCTCCGACCTCGGCATCGACCTCAACGGCGTGCAGCCGCAGGCCGACGGCACCTATCTCGCTCCCAACTGGCGCGACGAGCGTCTGCCCGAGGGCACGGCGGTGGCTCTGCGCACTTACGCCCGTCCCGCGCCGGGCGTGTTCCTCGATAGTTGCATGCAGACCACGCTGCGCAATGTGCAGGTGCACTATGCCGAGGGCATGGGACTTTTGGCGCAACTTTGCACCGACATCACGCTCCAGAAATTCTCCGTCTGCCTCCGGGGCAAGTCCGACCCCCGCTACTTCACCACACAAGCCGACGCCACGCACTTCTCGCAGTGCCGCGGGCGCATTTCGGTAGAAAAAGGCATGTTTGAGAGCATGATGGACGATGCCATCAACGTGCACGGCATTTATCTGAAAGTCAAAGAAATCATCGACCGCCGCACGCTGCGTTGCAGTTACGAGCACGGGCAGGCTTGGGGCTTCGGCTGGGGACAGCCGGGCGACACCGTGTCGTTTGTCCGCGCCGTGTGCATGGACGTAAAGGGCGATGAGAATGTGATTGAGAGCATCAAGCCCGCTGACCAGCCGACCAACCACGGCGTAAAGGAGTTTGTGATCCGTTTCAAGAACGACGTGCCGCGTGAGGTATGCACCGACGAAACCTACGGCGTTGAGAACCTCTCCGCCACGCCCGAAGTTGTCTTCCGCCGCTGCACCGTGCGCAACAACCGCGCCCGCGGCGCACTCTTCAGTTCGCCGCGCCGCACCGTCTGCGAACGCAACTTCTTCGACCACACCTCTGGCACCGCCGTGCTGCTGTGCGGCGACTGCAACGGCTGGTACGAGTCGGGCGCGGTGCGCGACTTGGTGATCCGCAAGAACCGCTTCCTCAACGCCCTCACCAACCAGTTCCAGTTTACCAACGCCGTGATTTCCATCTATCCCGAAATCCCGCGCATCAATATCCAAAAGGGCTATTTCCACGGGGGCAAGCGCGATGCCATCCTCATCGAGGACAACATGTTTGAAACTTTCGACAAGCCGCTCATCTACGCACACTCCGTGGACGGCATCACGGTGCGCCGCAACACGGTGAAGCGCAACAACGATTTCCCCGCCTATCATCCCAACGACAAGGAAGAAAACTATATACGCTGCCGCGCCGTAGACTCACCGGGTTACGAGCAAGCCGCACCGCAGCGCATAGATTTGCAATAATTCTTTTTATTGTCCAACATATTAATCAACTAAAAAAATGCTTAGCAAACAACTTCACGATGCGGTAAACGCACAAATCAATGCCGAACTTTGGTCGGCTTACCTTTATCTCGCTATGTCAATGGACGCAGAAGCCAAAGGCTACAAGGGCGTTGCCAACTGGTACCACGTCCAATTCCGCGAGGAGCAGGACCACGCACGCATTTTCATGAACTACCTCAACTCGCGCGATGCCAAGGTGGTGCTCCAGCCCATTGACGCCGTGCCCGAAACTTGGGAAAGCGTGGCAGATATGTTCAAGCAGACCCTCGAGCACGAGAAGAAGGTGACGGCACTCATCAACAACCTCGCCGCCATTGCCAACGACGACCGCGACTTCGCCTCCATCAACCGCTTCACATGGTTCATCGACGAGCAGGTTGAGGAAGAAGAGAATGCCCGCGAACTCATCGCTGCCGCCGAGGCCGTAGAGGGCAACAAGTACGGCATGTATATGCTCGACAAAGAACTTGCCGCACGCACCTACACGCAAGCCTCGCCCCTCGCAACTGCCGAATAAGATAATAGAGAGCCAAGATGCTCGCATACTACTGATAGAGGCCGCTTCGCAATGCTGCGAGGCGGCCTCTCGTTCAACCAAAATAACATATATATAGTTTAGTAAGCCTCTTCATGAACGCCGGCAACGGCGCGACCGCTCGGGTCGTTGAGTTTGGCAAACGCCGCGTCCCAGCGTAGGGCTTCGGCGGTGCTGCAAGCCACGCTCGGCACACTGGGCACGCTCCGCGCGGCACTCTCGCTCGGGAAATATTCCTCGAATATGGAGCGATAGTAATATTCCTCCTTGTTCATAGGCGGATTAATCGGGAAACGCTCTGCCGCGTGCGCCATCTGCTCATCGCTCACGGCAGCCGCCGTAACGGCTTTCAGCGTGTCAATCCACGAATAACCCACGCCGTCGGAAAATTGCTCCTTTTGCCGCCAGGCAACGCTTTCAGGCAAATAGTCGGCAAACGCCTCGCGCAGGATTTTCTTCTCTATCGTCTGCTCCGGACACATCTTCGCCTCCGGGTTCAGGCGCATCGCCACGTCCATAAACTCCTTGTCGAGAAATGGCACGCGCCCCTCCACGCCCCAAGCCGAAAGGCTCTTGTTGGCACGCAGACAGTCGTAAAGATAGAGTTTGCCGATTTTGCGCACCGTCTCTTCGTGGAACGCCTGCGCATCGGGGGCTTTGTGGAAATACAGGTAACCGCCGAAAATCTCGTCCGCTCCCTCGCCCGAAAGCACCATCTTGATGCCCATCGACTTGATGACCCGCGCCAGCAGGTACATCGGCGTGGAAGCGCGCACGGTGGTAACGTCATAGGTTTCTATGTAATAGATCACATCGCGCACGGCATCGAGCCCCTCCTGAATGGTATAGTTGATTTCATGGTGCACGGTGCCGATAAAGTCTGCCACCTCGCGCGCCTTTGCCAAGTCGGGCGCACCTTTAAGTCCCACGGCGAAGGAGTGCAACTGCGGCCACCAGGCCTCTCCTGCGTCCTCCGTTTCCACACGCCGTGCGGCATATTTCTTGGCCACGGCAGAGATAATGGAAGAATCCAAACCGCCCGAAAGCAGCACGCCGTAAGGCACATCGCACATCAGTTGCCTGTGCACGGCGGCTTCGAGCGCTTCGCGCAACTGCAAGGCAGAGGCATCGTTGTTTTTTACTTTATCATATTCTTCCCAATCGCGCTTGTACCATCTCCGCATCACGCCCTCGCTGCCACGCAGGTAATGCCCGGGCAGGAACGGCTCGTATTCGTCGCAGAAACCTTCGAGGGCTTTCAGTTCCGAAGCCACGTAAACCAATCCCTCTTTGTCGCGCCCTATATATAATGGTATCACGCCGATGGGGTCGCGGGCGATGAGATAGTCATCGTTTTCCTCATCGTAGAGCGCGAAAGCATAAATGCCGTTGAGGTCTTCGAGGAAGTCAAAACCTTTTTCTTTGTAAAGCGCCAGCACCACTTCGCAGTCCGAGCCCGTGGCAAAGGGATAGGTGTCGGCGAAGCGTTTGCGCAGGTCGCGGTGGTTGTATATTTCGCCGTTCACGGCAAGAATTTGCCGGCGGTCAGGCGAGAAGAGCGGCTGTCCGCCGCTTTGCGGGTCAACAATCGAGAGGCGCTCGTGGCAAAGAATTGCCGATTTGCCCACGTAGATGCCGCTCCAATCGGGGCCGCGATGGCGTATCTTCTTACTCATCTCCAATGCCTTGCGGCGCAGGCTTTCGTTCTGCTGCTTAATGTTGAATATGCAGGCTATTCCACACATAATCTTTCTTCTTTTGCTTACTTTTTGCTTTGTAAATATTACTTTCTTATATCACAATGCAAATGTAAACATTATTTTTGATAACAAAATAATATTTGAAAGATATTTTTCTGCCGAGATTGCATCAAACGTTGGATTAACATCCTCTTTCCGCCCAATCTCCTCTATCGAGGTTTCTATAACTTACCGCTTCAGCGACGTGGGGATATTTTACTTGCGGGCTACCGTCGAGGTCGGCAATGGTGCGAGCCACTTTGAGGATACGGCTATAAGCGCGGGCGGAGAGCGAGAAGCGTTCCATAGCATCACGCAGGGCGCGGAGGGACTCCGCGTCGGGGGCAACGTACTCCTGGAGCATCTTCTCGGTCATCTGCGCGTTACAATGTATGCCCTTGAACTCTTTGAAACGCTCTTCCTGTATTTTGCGGGCGGCAACGACGCGCTCGCGAATGACCGCGCTCGGTTCGCCAGGTGCCGCCTTAGAAAGTTCTGAAAACGGGATTGAGGTCATCTCGCACTGTATATCGATGCGGTCGAGCAGCGGACCGCTGATCTTGTTCATATATCGCTGTATCTGCCAAGGGTCGCACATACATTTGTGGGTCGGGTCGCCATAGTAACCGCAAGGGCAAGGGTTCATGGAAGCGACGAGCATGAAGGAGCAAGGCAGGGTGGCGTTGTACTTGGCACGCGAAATGGAGATCTGGCGGTCTTCGAGCGGCTGGCGCATCGTTTCGAGCGCTGTGCGCGAAAACTCAGGCAACTCGTCGAGAAAGAGCACGCCGTTGTGAGCAAGGCTGATTTCTCCGGGACGGAATGTAGAGCCGCCGCCTATCAGTGCAACGTCTGAAATCGTGTGATGAGGAGAGCGGAAAGGGCGGCGCGTTATGAGCGACGTGCCGCTTTCGAGCAGTCCGGCCACAGAATAAATCTGCGTGGTTTCGAGGCTTTCGGAAAGCGTGAGTTGCGGCAATATGGAAGGCAGGCGCTTCGCCATCATACTCTTACCGCAGCCAGGCGCCCCAACTAAAATAAAAATATGTCCGATTTTCCTATAACAATAAATACATAGTAATCAGATGATTAGCAATATGGTATCCCAACTTTACTATGTTTATAGCAAAGAAATCACTTGCTAAACACCTGTTTTTTTAAGGGGAAAACTGTAACTTTGTTTCCAAAATCATTTGGAGTTTTTTTATTTGTAATGATATGGTTGATTTTGGAAAGAAGTGTTTAATTCTAACTCGTGTCTCTACATCGGAGCAGGACTACCAGTTCCAACTTGACGCACTATATAAATATGCGGAAGAACTTGGATTGGATAGACCCTTTAAGGATATATCCACGAAAGAGTCAGGATTCCGAAGTATGAAGAGCAAAAACGGTTTCAACCAAGTCATACAAACCCTTGCTGAACATGATTGCCGAATAGTCCTTTGTACTGAACTCAGTCGATTAGCCAGAGATAAATATGTTTTGGAGAGCATAAAAGAATGGTTTGTAAAGAACAAAATACAGCTGTATGTAAAAGACCAAGGCTTTAAGCTATTCAACGATGATGGAGAAGTCGATATGATGACAGACATTATGTTCTCCGTCTTCGCCTCTTTTGCCCAGTCAGAGATGAAGGAAAAGAAAAAGAGATTGTCCAGAGGCCTTAGTTATCTTCTTTCATGTGGTTATTCAATCGTAGGTCCCACAGCTTTTGGCTATAAAAAGGAAAAAACAAAGGAAAAAATAAATGGGAGACAACGTTCTCTGCTCATTATAGATGAAGAACAGGCTAATCAGGTACGCACCATTTTTGATTGGTATCTGAATGGGATTGACGGCGACAAAACAAGGTGCTCGTGCCGGTCTATCGTGAATGAAAGTATTGCACGGGGATTTGACACATATCTCCACTCTATAAGCAACGTAAAGAAATGCTTGAACAACGAAGGATATACAGGTTCTAAGACGACCAATAATCGAAGAAAGAATCCTGCATTTTGGGAATATGGCCAAGCGGATGCTCCAAGATACGTCAATAGTTCCAGTAACACGATTCAATACCCACCCATCATCTCGAAAGATTTATTTGAAGCAGTCCAACGCAAAATGAGAGCGAGTTCAAATCACATAGAACTCACTAGCAATAATGTTCTCGCAGACAAATCAAGAAAGCACACCACCCTTCTTGCCAAGCTTATCATTTGTCCTAATTGCGGTCATTACTTAATCGGGAACTACCGTCAAAGGAATAATGCCTTGAACGCATTCTATAGATGCTGCCATAGAGGGGAATTGAGATCCGTATATTCCATGCCACTCTTTGATACTGCTATTTGGAGCTTTTGCAAGAGTAATTGGGATACTTACCTGGCTTTTTTACAGAAGGCTGCGGGTATCGACACGGGAGAAATAGAGAGACGCATACACAATATAGAGGAAGCAATAGATATATTAAACGCCGATAAAGAAGAATACATACAGCAGGCACTAAAACTCGGAAAACTTACGGGCAAACGCTTCTCAATCGTACAAGAACGGGTTTCCGAGTATGATGCGAAAATAGCGGAACTGAAATCGAATGCCTTGAAAGAGCAAGAATCTTTAATCGCTATTTCTCAAATAACCGATCTGGCAGGCTCTGAAATCGCCATCGAGAAATCAAAAAGCGAGATGAAGAAGTATATACAATTATTGGTTGCCGAAATCAAGCCAATTTTCAAAACTGTACGCTCGTATATTATAAAAGTAAAGCTTAACCCTAATATAGATTTACCATATACGACCAAAGAGCAAGGCGAAGGAAAGGAAGATGTGCCTGTGTATATCGTAATAGACGGCATACAGGGCTGCAGCCCGAAACTAAGATATATCTACTCACCGACTATAACTTACAACGAAGGGAAATTTATGGTTGGCGGGAGTGAAAAGACCCTCCGAGAAGTCTTCGGTGACGAGGATGACGAGTTCTCACGTGAACTTCTGTTTCGTCGTTTACGTATTTATGAAGACGATGTCCCGAAAGCGGTAAAATAATCATTCTAACACAGCATTAGCACACTGATAGCACTAGTTGTTATCAGTGTTTTTTTTGTCTCAAACATTAGGGCAACATCTCTAATATTTCTCTAATTTCTAATAAAAGTCTAATATCTACATAAGGTTTACCTATCTGTATATCAGTATGTTATATTTGATTGCGGGGGCAAGAAAAAGACTTTTCCTTTGCATCAAAATTAAAAAAACATGATACCCAATAGCAAATTATCATCAATTATAGCAGAGACTATTAAACTGCCCAACACCACCGAGCATGACCTGCTTCAAGGCAGAACGGTAGATTGGTTTGAATTTCTCTCTGAAAATAAGGAGAAGATTATCAGACCGCCGACAAAGCTCTGCAAGTCGCATATCAATAGCCTCGCCGAATCGATTCTGAAACATCGGGCAGTATTCGTACCAATTCTTGTAGAAAAAGAAGGTGATTTCTACAAAGTGGTTGATGGCCTGCACAGAGTTAAGGCTATTGAAATCGTGACGCAACAGCATCCTGATATTAAAATTAATGCCCCAATAAAAACCGTACGAATGCGTGCAAGACGCATGAGTACAAAATAAATTAAAATT
This sequence comes from Bacteroidales bacterium, assembly GCA_022775595.1. GTDB lineage: Bacteria > Bacteroidota > Bacteroidia > Bacteroidales > Bacteroidaceae > Alloprevotella. The sequence goes on from JALFJC010000057.1 coordinate 25,168, forward strand.
AAAAAAATGAATCAGAAACTCACCCCCACTTCTACGCCTCAAGGAGGTACGGAAGCACCGCTCACCAATGGCAAGAGCGTAGTAGGCCAAACCAAAGTTGCTGGCAAGCTCGGCGACAAGATTAAGGCAGCAGTAGTTAGTAACATTCTAAAACACCTACATTTCAACATTAATGCGAACGACCCTAGACTGATGGCATCCGCTTTGGGGGCAGGAGGTTTGAGCATTGCTGCATATAAATATTCAAACAATGCCTCTCCTCGTGCAACTGCTGCGTTTGCAGCACTTGGTGTTTTTGGTATGGGTTGGTGGACTGCGATTGAGTACCTTCAGAGTACCGAAAGAGCCAAAGAAAGAGAGCATGAGCTTGAGCTTGCTAGAATTAAACACCCCGATTGTGCCAAGTCGAATGCAATGGCTTCACTCCCTGCTGCTGAGCCTGCCGAGGATCCGAATAAAGAAGTATGCGATTACACTCCGGCAAAACACAACTCGGCAATCGGTGCAGGAATGGGAATTGAGTACCTTGTTAATCAATACGTCAGGAAAGGAGGCTTTACCGTTATCTATGCTGAAAAAGGGGTCGGAAAAAGCATCTTTGCCTACCAGATTGCAATGAACATTGCAGAAGGAACTCCTTGCAAGGCTTTCCCTGGTGATACGAGCCACACCTCCCAGAGAGTAATTTATTTCGATGCAGAAATGGATGACGGCGATTATGCAGAACGCGGTTATAGTGCGAAGGTTGCAAACCTGGAGTGCTACACGCGTGATGAGTTTGACTACTACACCAGTGAACAGATGCTGAAAGACATTGAGCGTGTAATCTCTGAGAGCCCGGGTGATTGCACAGTGGTTCTTGATTGCATTTCCAGCTACAAATTTGGCGCGTCTGTATCAAGACCTGTGGACATGAAAAAATTCAACCGAGGTATCGACATCATTCGCAAACGTGCGCAGGAGTCAAACTATGCCGTATCTTTCATTGTTGTTACCCACGCAAGCAAGAGCGACAAGGACGTTCAAAAAGGCTGTCAGGAGTTCAGTCAAAATGCGACCTGCATTCTTTCTCTTTCGGAAATAGAGGGACATGGGGACTTTCGAACCATTAAGGTTGTAAGATGCCGAGGGAAATACGACATACCCGAGTGGACGGTGCGGAAAGTTCCTAACATGGGAAACGCCCCCGTGCACTTTGTATGCGAGAAGTTGGAAGATAATGCTGCTGTCCCTGCCCATGCTGCTCCGAGCCTGAAAGAAAAGGGCATTTGGGTATTGGACGAGGAAGAGACCCGCCTCGCCAAAGTGCAATATGTTCCAGAGCAGCATGGCTATGGCATGGTAGCCAAAACTATTCTTGCAAAGCGTAACATGGATCCATCGAAGGACAACCTTGCTAAAATGAAATCGGCTGTGGTACGCGCTTTGAAGAAGGCGTAAAGTAAGTCTGCGCCGGGGTAGCAGGTGGGGTAGCAGGTGGGGTAGCAGGTGAGGTAACAGGTGGGGTAGCATGGGGATGCGGAAGTTCCTATGCTACCTTTTTGCTACCCTCCATTATGTTTGATTTTCAGTATATTAAGTTTGCTACCCCTCCCCGAGAAATATATGTGTATAGCACTCTATAGTATATGTCACAACACCTATCTGCTTGCTACTCTTACCGCACAGACATTCGTTTTTAATGGAGATAAGGAGAAGGGCGACTATCGTCCTTCTTTTTTTGTTGCTTACGGGGATCCATGGCCAGGAACTCGTCTGCATTTTTTAGTTGTGCCGAGGAAATTGTTGCCGTCCACGAGGCAAGGCTGAGGGACGCAAGGGAGATATATGGGAAAAACCGACTACGCACAAACTCCGCAGGCGTAAATCGGGAAAACGGAGACGGAAGTTCTTGAAGCATTCTCTTACATCGAGGTACAGCCACTAGTTATCAGCGTAACACCTTACAGCATCTTACCAGTTTCCCTGCTCCCCTCAACGGGCATCTTTTCAGTTTTTACCCAAGACAACACACCGCCTTACCCCCCCCCAGAATTTGTAAACCCTTGAAATTCTTATGATTGAAGGGCGGTACATTTAGCCGCCCTAAAAAATATGAAAAATAAATTTTTTATGGCAAACAATAACATACATGGAAAAATAATAAAAATTATGAAGCAGAATTTGAGAAAAAAAGGAAAAAAACTGGTTCAAAAGCGACTCTTGCCCTATTATGACGGGCAAGTTTTTAGTTATGGTAACTCTAAACTGCCTAAGTCAACTCTGATCGTAAATCTATCGTCCGCAGAAAACTGTCCTTCGAGAAAACGAGGACTATGCGAGATAGAGGACAAGTGTTACGCCAGAAAATGTGAGAGAATTTATCCCTACTACAAGCAAAAAAACTTGATAGTGGAGCAATGGTTGAATTCAGCTTCAGATCAGGATATTATTGACCTGATGGAAGCTTATATTGATGAAGCACCAGAGAAGATAAAATTTTGTCGATTGAATGAAGCTGGCGATTTTAGAGACCAAGAACAAGTGGAACAAATGAATAGAATTGCAAGGTATTTTAAAAAAACTCGTGGCATAAGAACTTACACTTATACACATCGTGCTGACCTTGATTTTAGTAGGGCTGACAGTATTGTAGTTAATGGTTCTAGACCTGATGTGCAAGGAGCTGTCAGGGAATACAAATGCTTACCACGTCGCGATTATGACCAGATGAAAACAGGCAAGGGGGAATACAAATGCCCTGGGAATTGTAAATTATGTAATGCTTGTACGAGTAACAGATTCAGGGGTAAGATATATTGTCGCCAACATTAAGCAGAAAGGTTTAGACCCTGCTTGCCTATGATAATGACCACGCTTTTTTAGGTATTTCTCACAGCCATTGTTACGCGCACCACCAGGCTTGAGATTATAGTGGTCCCCAATATTAAAATAAATCGCCTTTGTAAGCCTCAAACTCTTAGCTGTGGAAGTGGTCAGAAATGCCTATGCTTCCGTTGGGGACACATACCTATGGCAAATTACGAAGCGTCCTTTTTTTGCATATTCTTTTTGTGCGCAATCTCGTTTCTTTCATGCAGTTCCTACGAAAGAATAACAACGAGCATTTATGTAGAGTAATATATT
>JALFJC010000073.1:0-27610 GCA_022775595.1 Bacteroidales bacterium
CGCTGTAACCCCGGAAGGCTTCGCCGAGGGCATCGCCATCGTAGGCGTGAATGCTCACGGGAATGAAGAGGCTGCCGTAGATGCTGCGGATTTTCTCGATGGCAAGAATGCCGAGCGGGCAGTTCACGCAGTTTTGCCCCGTGAGTTCTTCGAGCACCACGCGCTTGACGGGCGAGAACGAGAGGTTTTTCACCGACTTGCGCACCGCGCCGGCAGCCTCGCCGAGGCGGATATCTATCGTGTAAAAATTCTCCTCGCCCACGGTGAGCGGCAACTCGTCGGGGAAGGCGAACGCCTGCGCATCGCCCGGGGCAAGCGTGGCTTCGGGCATGTCGACTGTGCTCACGGCGGCGCCGTCGGCATTGCGGAGCGTGAGGCTCAGACCTTCGTAAGAGGCGGCGGGGTCGAAGGTGGAGATGCGTCCCTTGATCGCTATGCTCTCCTTGGCGGTGACAATCTCGTCGCTGTCGATTGTGACGATAAACGACGCGTCGTGCTCCACGATGATATTGTCTACAAATATCGCGCTTTGCCCTTCGTTGTTGTTTACAAAGGCGATGTAGATGCTCTTTCCGGCAAAATCTTTCAGGTTTATGGAATTGTTGGTCCATTCTCCCGCCATCGTTTCGGCTGTCGCGCCGGGACTTTGCCGCTGTTCGTAAACCACGGTGCCCTCGGTGCGTATGCGGTTGATGACGGAAGCGGAGAGCGACGGATATTCCTCCTCGCAGGGCCATACAATGACTTTGAGCACGTCGTTGGCGGCGGCGAGATAGCTCTGCGACTGGAATTGGAGCATGCAGAGGCTGTCGGGGATATAAATCTGGCGGCTTACCATCCAGTCGTCGCTTGCGCCGGCTGCGGTGTACATGGAGTGGGAGGCGGCGGCGAGGTCGGTGCTTTCCTCATCATCGCGCACAAGGCTCCAAGGATAGTTGTCGGCATCGGCGAAGCCCCAGGCCTTCATGGCGGAGGCGGGGGTGAGGTGGTCGCCCTCCCAAAGCATGAAGCTGACGAAGCCGTTGGAGAAGTCCTCGCTTAGGAGCGTGCGCTCATCGAGCGAAATCTCCCGCTCGTAAAGCCCGTCGAAGTGGAGCGTGATGCTGTCGGAGGGATTGTTGCCGGTCACGTCGGTCACGGCGCCTTGCGGAATGCCGATGCGGTAGTGCACGCCCTTGTAGAGCTGCAAAGGCGCGGTGGGGTATACGAGCACCTGGTTGCCCTGGGTGGCGAGATAGAGTTGCTGGTAAGCCTCCGCCTCGCCCTGGCGGTACACTTTGGCTGTCGTGCCCTCTGCGCTTTTCACTTGCGTGTCGAAGGTGAGGATGAGCGGGTTGGTGTCGGTGTCGATTCGAAGCACGGAAGCCCCGTCTTGCGGCGTGCTCGCCGTGAGGCGCACCGGTTCATCGGCGCGGCCGAGGAAGGGAATGTCGATGTCGTCGTTGGTGTGCTCGCCGTCGCCGTCGATGCAAATCGTGCCGGCGGGAATGTGGAGCGTATAGTTCTTGCCCGCCTCGAAATTGCCCTTGCGGAACTGTATCGTGACGGTCTTGGAGGGGCTGTCGGCCTTAAACGAAACAGAAGAGTAGACTTTCGCGCCCGCCTCGTCGCGCAGTTCCACGGCGTTGGCCGCGCCGAGCACGGAGACGTTGCGGTCGAAGGTGACGCTGATTTTCTGCAACTTGGCAACGGCCACGCCGCCCGCAGGGTCGGAAGTCCAGGCGTGGAGTAGGTTGATGCCCTTGGCGGCTGCGGAGATGCTTTCGGGCAGCGTCACGATGTACGATTCGCCCGCGCCGGCAAAGACGCAGATGCGGCAGCCGTCGTCGGAGAGGGCTATGGGTGTGCCGGTGTTGGCGTAGGTGGTATTTTTCAGGAAATCGAAATCATATTTCTGCGCGAGGATTTGCTGGAAGCTCACCCAGTAGTTGCCCTTCTTCACCGTCCACTCGCGATAAGGGTTAGCAAAGGGTGCCGCGCCTAAGAGCTGCCCCGCGTTGGTGGCACACCAAGCCCCGATGCCGTTGTCCTCATCGGTGTCGAAGAGCGTGAAACTATCGTTTTCAACGTCATAGACAAACGGCGCTTCATATTCTGAGGGGAACTCGCTGCCGGTCTGCTCCTTCACGAGGTGCGCCGCGCCGCTCACGTAGCGGCCGTTGTTGGTCATGCGCACGATGGAGAGGTAGAAAAGCCCCGGGGCGTGGGGCGACCAGCGGCCTGTGGCGGACTCGGTGAAGCCGATGATTTTGTAGGCAGATTGCTCGCGGTCGTACACGTAGTAGCAGCAGCCGCCGAGGTCGGTATCGGTGGGCAGGTAGCTGAACGACTTGCAGCCCAGCACGTAGCGGCCGTTGGCGGAGATTGCCGTAAAGCGGCTCTGGCCTTGGTCGAGGTGTGCCGCGTCCTTGGCGGGCAGTCCCGGCGTGGCGAGTATGGCGTTGGTAGCCAAATCCCACATCACTTCCTTTTCAAGCAGAATGTTGGTGCTCGTGGTGGCCACGCCCACGGCGTACTTGCCGTCGGGGGTGACGGCATTCACCACGCCGCCGTCGTACCCGTCGGGGACGGGCAGCTGCGTCCATGCGCCCGAGGTCTCACCAGTGCGCCGCCACACGGCAGGCAGACCGCCGAAACGGCCGACCACGACGTTGCCGTCGTTCGTCACATCGTTGGCACCGCAGTTGAGGCTTTCGCCCTCTTCGTAACCTTCGGACAGCAGCAACTCCGTGCCGCTATCCACGCCCAAGAGGCGCGGGTTTTCAAGGATCAGCGTGTTGGAAGAATTGGTGGCGTAGGCCACGGCCCAAAGCCCGTTGTCGGACATGCCGGTGAGAATGCCGTTGTCGTCGAAGGCATAGCTATGCACCACAGGCTTGCCCGTTTGCGCCGTTGCCTGCATCGCCGCCGCGAACACCAGGCACAGCCATAATTTAAGAAAACGTTTCATGGAGAAAAAATGTATTTTGGTTGAGAAATATCAAGGCGGGTAGGGGCGTTTTGCAAAACGCCCGGAAAAATGTCGTGCAAACGAGCGCAGAGCAGAACTCGTTCTGGATATGCCGAGTGCAGCCGACATTATGCAAATGATTGACGGCATTAGTTGAGCCATGCGGCACACACGGCGGGCGTTCTGCAGAACGCCCCTACTTTCTGCGCACAAAGTTACAGTTTTATTCCCTAATAGGCAACTATCTGCTTTTTCAGGCGTATCTTTTGTAGACGCTTTAAGAGATTTTACCGACAGACTGCCACAAGAAACGCCCGATTGCCTTTCTATTTGTCATATAATCCGCCAATGGCATAGAGCGGCACGTTGGTCATCCAGTCCTGCTCGCGATAATCAGACATGGAGAAACGCAGGGCTTTGAGCGATGGGTAGCGGGCCACGAAAGCGGCGAGGCTTTTCGATTTCAGATTTTCTTCCGCTTTCACTTCAATGGGGACAACGCACCCGCCTTTTTGCACCAGAAAATCTATTTCACCCCGGGAGTTGTCGGCCGACCAATAATATAAGAAGTCCACCCTCCCCGACAATTGCTGGCAGGCGTATTGCTCGGTCAAGGCTCCGCGATATGACGAAAAGATGTCGCTGCCGAGCAATATTGCATCTGCCGGTATCTTATTCATCGCACACATCAGGCCAATGTCGAGCATAAACAACTTGAAAGTACCAAACTCCTCAAAGGCATTCAATGGCAGTTCCCCGCTTTTGGTGCGGTTTACTTTATGCACCAAACCGGCATCTTGCAACCACTCCACGGCTACTTCAAAGTCCTTAGCCCTCGCCCCCTGCCGCAACGCGCCATAGATGAATTTGCGGTTTTCCTTGGCAAGCTGGCTCGTAATGCTGTACCACACCATTCTGATGCGCGGCACTTCGCTGGTTGGGGCGTGCTTGGAGAAGTCGTTCTCGTAGGACATGAGTATATTGTCCTGCACGCGCCTCACTTCGTCAAAGCCAAGTCCTTCTTGATAGGTCTTCACGGCCTCCGGCATTCCGCCGACATAATAATAAGTGCGCAGCAACTGTTTCAGACGGTCCTTAACGTAGACGAGCGAAGTCCATTCCCCGCCTTTTATCTGTGCCAGCAGCGTGGCGTGGCCCGTAGCCGTGAGGAACTCGTTGAAGCTCATCGGTTGCAAGTTCAGGAAGCCCACTTTGCCCACGGGAAACGAGTCGCTGCGGTGCATGGCGATGCCGAGTAGAGACCCTGCTGCCACGATGTGAAGTTGCGGTGCTTTCTCGTAGAAATATTTCAGGGAGGTAACGCCACGCGGCGCAGCCTGTATCTCGTCGAAAATAAGAAGCGTGCGCTCATCGATATGCGTATGGAAGCGCAAACCGAGTGCCGTGAGTATGCGGTCGATGTCGAAATCCGGGGCAAACACGTTTTTCAGCATTTCCTCGTCCTCGAAATTCACGTATATCCATTGCTTGTATGCCTTTCGCGCAAACTCCATCATCAGCCAAGTCTTGCCCACCTGCCTTGCGCCGCGTATGATCAGAGGCTTGCGGTTCGCCTTTTCTTTCCACTCGATTAATTGCCTGATTGCTTCTCTTTCCATGGCGTGCTGTTTGATTTGTATGTGAATTATCTGCGAAGATAGTGCAAATATCTCTGCAAAAACAAGCTTTCGTCCTGAAAAATGTGGAATTTCGCATTTTTATGTCCTTAAAAGTGTGGAAAGTCGCATTTTTAAGGACGTAAAAGCGTATAAGGAATATAGAAGAGCCGGGAAGACATGCGCGTCCTCCCGGCTCTTTATATAATCATTGTTTACTGGTAGACGAGTTTACAAGTAAATGAGTCGTCGATGCATGAGTGATAACGACTTATTCCCAAGTGTTGTCGTCGTTAGAGTCTTCCCAATAGGGACGTTCTTTGTTTGTCATGGCTTCGCTGCCCGGTAGTTCGCCCGTCCCTTTGTCTATCTCGCTTAGGGCATGGTTATTCCCAAATGCTGGTTTTGGGTTCGTTGCCCCAAATATCGGTCTTCTTTTTGTTGGTGCCGGCAACTCCGGCATCTACTTCTTCCTCAACTACGCCAATGCCCGAGACGGCGAGCAAACCTTCTTGATAGAACTCGTAGGCGGTGCAAGCAGGAGAAATATATATCTTTTTCATGGTTCTGTTGGTTTTGAGTTTTGGGTTACTTCACAAAGATTTTCTTGCCGCTTCGAATATAGATGCCGCCACGCTGGGGCTGTGCAATGCGTCGGCCGCTGAGGTCGTAGAGAGGGGCGTTGCCGCCATTAGCATCGGCATGGTTTTCGATGCCGCTGATGCCCGTGATCGCATCATCAAAGTTAAGCATGAATGCGGGCGAGAGAGATGTGCCGAGATTGAGGAATGCCTTGTTCATTTTCAGGTTGTTGCCGCCGACTTTTGCCTTGTAGAGGGCGGTGACGCCGTTGGACGTGGCAAGGATATAGTCGTTCTCAACAATGGTGTGGGCTGCGCCCGCAGTGTGGCTCAATTGGTTATTTTCGATTGTTGTCACCGTTGTTGCTGGGGCGAAATATCCCGGGGTTGCCGTAGTGGCGGTGATGATTACGCCGGTATTGGCGGGCACTGTGCCGGTAATCTCTTGGAGCGTGATGCCCGTGTTGGCATTGGCTGCTGATGCATAGTAGGCTCTTACGCCGTTGGGAAGCTCGGTCTCGAACGGTGCGCTGAATGTGCCGATATGCGTTTCGCCCTCGATGCCCGAAATCTTGCTGCCCTGAATTTCAAGCAGGGTGGGGTGGTTGGCATAATCGACTTCTTCGAACATAAATGCGGTGGAGTGGTCTGTACTATAACGGAAATACTTGCTCGTGTCTTGGTTGAAACTCGAACTCGTGGAATTGGCTGAAATGATAAAGCAAACGTCTGTATTTTTTGACACTCTCTTGCCGCCGAAACAAACGTATCCGAATAGATCTGCCAAAGAAGATGCGCTGCCAGTAGCAGTTCCGTTCACATTCATTTTTTCCACGAATAATGTGCAGTGTGTCGCGTCATACGCGTCCTTGTAGCCTTTATTGCTATTTTGCCCGTCATCGGAGCCTCTCCAAATCAGATATTTCCCTTCGTTGTTGACAAACATGTAGCGGCCGTTTACAACGTGGCAGGTGAATTTGGCAGATTGGGGCAAATCGTTGGCATCGCCAGTTCCCCTTGCCGCCAATGTGAGTCCCGTGGACACATAGTTTATATAATTCTTGCCTGCGGTAGGATGTACGTTGGTAAACACATAGGTTTTGCCGTCCTCCGGCATCTGAATGTCGGCTGCAGACTTATAATCCGTGACAGCCGAAGAGAGGCCGGCGAGGCGGGTTTCGATGTCGCCCGTGCTGTTTCTGGCCTCGGTCTTGGCAGCTTCGAGGGCGGCGCGGCTGCTTCCTCCTGCGACGGGGTAGCCCACACCAGTCATGGCCAAAGCAGGTTCGGCCAAGGTGTTGATGGCCACTTCCACGCGGTTCGAATCGTTGTAGACGGTATATGCTCCGCCCGTTGCGTCGTCGATGGTGAGGGGCGTGTAGACGATGGTGTAGCCGCCCGGCTCTTCTTCAAAGAGGAAGCCTATGCGGTTGTCCTGCTGCAAGGTCATTGTGGAGTAGGCGGAGTTGCGGAAGCTCACTTGCTTGCCCAAAGTCCAGCCCGTGGCGAAAGAGGTGGGCGTTTGCGTGGCAGAATCTATCACCTTATACCAGATGGAAACGTTCTTGCGCCCCGTGCCTTTCGGTACTGATTGCAGCATCACGGTCTCCTTTGCGCCCGTCGTTTTGTTGAGCACGTCTTTAAGGCAGAAGATTTCGCCGTTCGTGCCGCTGTCGCTCGTGGTGAGGCCGCCAGATACGTTGTTGCTGGACACGGCCGTGCCCCAGGTGCCCGTGGTGAAGGTGCCATCGGCAAACGTGAAGAGGTTGAAGTAGCGTCCGCTTCCCTTGCGGCTGCTGAGGATCACCGTGCCGTCGGGCAGTTCCTCGCACTTGGGTTCGTCGCCGCTCGATGCCGGGCGGTCGTCCACCGTGCCGAGGATGTTCCAGTTTTCGCCGAAGTCGTCAGAGTAGACCACGCGGTTGCCTTGGTTCCTTGTCCAAAGGGCGGCATAGAGGCGGAAGTAATCGCCCTTCTTCACCACGCGGCTCTGCATGATGCGTCCCGAACCTACGAAGAGCGAAGCCACGGTGACGGTTGTCCCGTTTTTCACGAACAGGGGATAGAACTTATCGGTCACTTCCACAGGCGTGGTCCATTCCCATTCGCCCGACGTTTCATTGTATGTGCCCACGACTTTTGCCACGCGGTTCGGGTTGCTGTTGGAGTCGAGGGTGTAATTGCCGTTCCCGCAAACCGTCTTGCCGCAAACGGAGAGCACGAGCACCTTGTTGCTTTCGCGGTCGGCCACGATGGCGGCATCGCCGAAAGCGTAGTCGAATGCCACGGGAGATCCCTCTATGCCCGAACCGTTGGCGATGAAGAACTCCGTGCCCCACGTTGCGCCGTTGTCTTTGGAGATGCGGGCTTTCAGGTCTACTTCACCGTAGCCCACGTCGCTGCCGCAGGGGCGGTTGTCGGCAACGGCGATGATGTCGCCGTTTTTGGCGGTGGCGATTGCGGGAATGCGGTAAGGCTTGCCGTTGGCATCGGGCGTCTTGAAGAGCATGCGGTCGGCATTGGCGGTATAGGTGAGGTTGAGCGCGTTTTCGCCGGCTGCTTCGAGCGTGAACTCGCTGCCGTCGTAAGCCGCGCCGTTAAGGGTGCAGGCGGTAAGGTCGAAGCCGCGGTACGTATAGGAAGTGAGGCTGATGCTTGCGCCGACAGGCAGATAGGCTTTGCTGCTCTGCGCGCCGGTGATGGTGGCCACGGAGCTGGTGCCGTTCACCGTGTAGGTCAGTTGGGCAACGGCGTTGCCATCGAAGGCTGTGCCGTCCACCGTGATGTTTTGCGTCAGATATTTTTCCGTGTCGATTACTTCAAAGTACCAGCGGTTGCCGCCGTCTCCGTTGCCGTAGAATTTCAGCACATTGCCCACGCCTCCATGGGGGTTAAGACCGATGTTCTGGGTGTTGCCTGCGGGAATGATGGAATATCCCGCCACGGCATCGCTCGTGTAGTCCTTCAACGCCCATGATTGCGCGGCGCTTTCAGCCGAGGCTTCGGCAAAAGTCACGGCCTCGTCATTTGCAGGCGTGCCGTCGTGGGCTATCACCAGCGAAGTAGACTTCTTGCTGTACATCTTGAAATTGTCGGGCGTGCCGACAAAGCACCACAGGTTGTTCTCCGAAGCAACGTCGATGATTTCCGTGTCGATGTTCTGTCCCGCTGCGGGCGTGTCGCTCAGGAGGGCAAAGCCATAGGCATTGCGGCGCGAGTTGCGCACGCGGATCCATTTGTCGCCATAGTTTTCAGAGAAAATATCCAGCGTGATAACGGCCGTGTACGAAACGGTGCCGCTAAGGCTGCTTATGTCTACCGTCGTGCCCACGTTGTTGCCGCTCGAATCCACTAAACCGCCGAAATTATAAGCCGCGCTGCCGAGGCTGAGGCTGAGGGTCGGCGCTGTGATGGTCTCGTCGTCGGTCAGGGCGAATGCTGCGGGGAGGGCTTGCGTCTTGCCGTTCCACGCGGCCGTGGCTTCTGCCATCGGGTTGCCGCCCACTTCCAGCACGGGCACGTCTTCTACGGGTACGAAAACGTAATTGGCGGAATAGTCATTGTTGTCGTCTTTAGTATAATTGGCATGGCTTGAGTGGTCAAACGCTCCGTCGTTTTTCATCACGAGATATTTCGATGCCGCATTGCAGTAGATATGCGCGGCCGTGCCCGAGGGCACGCCGTCTGAAATGGTCAGGTTATAGCCTGCATTCGAGAAGCCCTTGAAACCAAAATATTTGCCGCTGCTCACGTTTTGTAGCTGATGGTAAGTTCCGTCAAACGAAGTGCAGGTGAACTTATAAAGCTCTGCATTTTTAGTGATGCCGTTGCTTACTTTCAGCGTGCCGTTGTCGTTGTAGAAATACTGGCGGGTGTCGTTGTCGCAATAGATATAATAGGTTCTTCCCGGTGCGGGCAAGTTGGCAGCGAGTTCCACGGAAGTGGTTTCATATTTGTAGAAAGCAAACGGATGCGATGCACCCCATCTTGTCCAACCGCTCGTTGTGCCGTTCCAGCAGTCGCCGCTGCCTTGTGACTGCCCGTTTGAGCTGACCGATGTGCCGCAAATGGTCCACACGCCACTACCTGCCGTCAATCCGCTGGTGAGGGTGGTGGTGCCGTCGTGGTTTTCCGTTTTGAAAGATGTGGCACCAGGCTTCGGGCAAGAAGACGTGCTCCAATCCTGCACGTAGATCAGGTTTTGTGCTGCGTCGGTGTATGTGCCTGTGGCGCTGGCGTATTTGTCCGTTGCCACCGACTGGAAATAATAGCTGTGGTCGGCGCTGCCTTTCGTCACCTTCCAAAGATAGGTGTTCGACACGGTGCTGAACGCCGAGGGTTTCGGGTGGGCATCCCCCGTGTGTCCGAAGCCGCTGGCAGCACTGCTGATAAAGCCCGTGCGGTCTTGCGTCCCGTCATGAAAGGCAGTGTTGTAAATCATGTACGTGGCACCGTCCTCCAAGGCGGTCACGCGTTCTGTGGGCCTGTAACCCGTCCAGGTGGTCTGCGCCTGCGCAGGCGATACCCCCAAAAGGAACAAAAGTGTCCCTCCTAAAAAAAATCGTAAAATTTTCATGGTAATGTTTTTAGATGAAGAATCAAAGAAACTTAAATGCATTAAATGCCGTTGCAAACTTAAAACATATTTTGAAAGTCAGCAATCGGGGGGGGTAAAAGATGTTAAAAGCCGAAATTTTCTTAAAAATACATTTTGAAAAGTGCAATTTCTCTTTGAATTGTTGTAATTGCGCCCCTTACTTGTGAGGCAAAAAAACTCCCGGGCGCATCAGACGGTGCGCCCGGGAGTATATATTATAATATTGTATGTTTCTCTCAAAAACTATTTGAGGATATGCTTCTGCGTGGTGACGGTGCCATCGGCGGCTGTCACTTCTACGAGCACCGTGCCGGCAGCTACACCGCTTAGGTTGAGCGTGCTGCGGCGCGTTTTCTGAATGGTGCGGCCTGCGGCGTCGTACACGCGGATGCTTTTCACGTCTTTGCCCGTTACGCTGAGTGCGCGGCCGTTGAGCGACACGTTAAGAGTACCGTCGAAGGTGGGAACGGAAGCTATGCCCGTGGGGGTCGGTGCGCTTACGCCGTCGAGCGAGATGAACACCTTGTCGCCCGCTGAGGTGGACATGGAGATTTCGTTTGCGCTAACAACGGTGAAGTTAGAGGTGAGCTTGCCGTTGAGGTAAATCTTCTTGCCGTTGATGTAGGGGTAGTTGATCGTTAGCGGCTGGCCTTGGTTGGAGGTGATTTCAGCGTAGGTGCCGATGCCGTCTGCCCAAGCCACGTCGACCGTGAAGTCGCCCACGGCTTTCATGCCCGTCATCTTACCTGTGCGCCATACGTTGGGCAGGGCGGGGAGGATGCGCACTTTGCCGCTGACGCTCTGCATAATCATTTCGCCGATGCCGGCGCAGGCGCCGAAGTTGCCGTCAATCTGGAAAGGCGAGTGGGAGTCGAAGAGGTTGTAGTAAACGCCGCCGCCCGTGGAGCTCGACTTGTAATGCGTGAGGGCGAGCTCGAGGATGTCGTGGGCGTGGTCGCCGTCGAGGGCTCGTGCCCAGAGGTTGATTTTCCAACCCATCGACCAGCCAGTGGAGGCATCGCCGCGCAGTTTCATGGAGTTGATGGCGGGTGTGAAGAACTCGCTTTCGGGCGTTACCTGTCCGTAGGGGTAGAGGCACATGAGGTGCGACATGTGTCGGTGGCCGTTCTGACCGGCAGAGTAGGCGCTGTATTTCCATTCGCGCAGAAGCTTAGAACCGTTGGCGATGGCAGACGTACCCCAGCCGCCGTTGTAGGTTTCGGTGGCGAGACCTTTGTCGAGGTTGTCGAAGCGGTCTTGCAGCGTGGCGAGGTCGGAAGATGAAACGCCGGCATCGGAACCGAGGATAGCGGCAGCCTGCAAAGTGTTGTCGAAGAGTTCCCATACGAGCTGCTGTGCGTGTGCCACACCGTTTTCAGAACCAGGACCGTGCTCGGGCGAGTATTCGTTGGGACATTCGTAAGTGCCGTCGGAGGCCTTTTTGAGGCGGAGCACCCAGAAGCGGCTTGCGCTCCACATGGCGGGGAAGGCCTTTTTGAGGAAGTCGCGGTCGAGGGTGTAGCGATAGTGCTGCCAGAGGTGCGTGCAGTACCAGGCATTGGCAATCACGTAGTTGTGCATGAAGCTGCCCACGCCGCCGAAGATGTTGTTTTCCGTGTAGCAGGTCCAGCCTTCGCTCTGTCCGGCAGCCTGGGCGTAAGTCTTCCACTCGTTGTGGTTGGTGGCCATATTGATGATATAGTTGAGGAAAGGCACGTGCATTTCGCTCAGGTTGGTGGTTTCGGCGGGCCAGTAGTTCATCTGGACGTTGATGTTGGAGTGGATATCGGCGTTCCATGCGGGTTCGCTGCTGTTGTTCCAGATACCCTGCAAGTTGGAGGGAAGGTCCACGCCGCGCGAGCTGGAGATTTCGAGGTAGCGGCCGTAGGCGAAATAGAGCTGCTCGATGAAGAGCGCATAGTTTTCGCGGCCCGTGCTGCGGTTGCGGTAGGTGTCAATCAGCACATCGGTGGGGTAGATATTCTCTGCGCCTTCGAGCTGGAAGGAGCAGCGGTCGAAGTAGCTCTTATAGTCGGTCACGTGGCGCGTGTAGAGTTCGCTCCACGACTTGCCGGCGGCAGCGTCTACCGTGCCTTTCACCTTGCTGTCGAGGCCTGCGGTGTTCGACACGTAGCTGGTGGCGTAGGCGTCGAAGTCCGTGGCGCCGCCGAGGATGATGAGCACTTCGTCGGCATTTTCAACAACGATGCCCTTAGAGGTGGTGGACATCGTGCCGCCTGTGGGCACAACCTTCACGCGGGCGTTGTAAGAAACGGTTTCGAGTGCGCCGGAGAAAGTGGCGTAAGCGCCGTCGTACGCAGCCGTGGCGCGGATACCGGGCTTACCGGCTGCGAGCGTGACGCGCAGCGACATCTTGCCGGGCTGGTCGGCCTTGTAGCGCATGGCAACCACGCCGTCGGGGTTGGAGGCAATATATTCGCGAGAGTAATTCACCGTCTTGTCGGTGCTCTTGAACTTCACGCCGGCTGTGGCGTTTTCGAGGTCGAGGTAGCGATAGTAGTCCTTCACGGCCTTGTCTGCGCCGAACGCGCCGCTGAGGTCTTCTACGAAGACGCTGCCAAAGTTTTCGTAGTCGCCGTATTCAGTGCCGTTGTCGGTGTTCTTGCCGCTCCAGAGCGTTTTTTCGTTAAACTGAATTTCGTCCTTGGCGATGCCGCCGAAGAGGCAGGCGCCGAATTGTCCGTTGCCGATAGGCAGGGAGTATTCCATCCACTGGTCGGAAACATTCATGCTGCTGGCGGGTTTCTTGTACCAGAGCGTGAGCTGGTGCTCGGGGGTGAGCGAGGCGATGCCTTCCACGGGGAAGGGGTCAACAATCGTCACTTGCGAGGCATCTACGAGGAAGAGCGGGTTGTTTTCGTCGCCCGCGTCCCAAAGGCCGATAGAGTTCCCGGCCGATGCGCCGCCCCATTGGTTGAAATATTTGTGCGCGAAAGAGCCGTTCGTCTTGATTTCATAAGCACCGGCATAGGTGCTGTTGGTCGTGGGGACGATGCTGAAGCCCGAGGCGTCGGGTGTGCTGCTCATCACGAGCAGGTCGCCCGTTTGTCCGTTCGTGGCCGTTTGGTTGCTCTTGACGTTGATGTAGTTGCCGTCCTTGCACACGATTTGGAAGTTGGAAGCATTGCCCACGAATTTCCAAAGGTGTGTGGAGGCGGTGCTGGGCGCAGCCACGCGGGCTTGGTTGCCCGTGCCGAGCGATGCCATGTCGTTGCCGTTCTTGGCAAACTGAATCATGAAATATGTCTCGTTGCCGTCGGTGCTGAACACGGGTTCGAGGTAAGCGGTTTCCACTTCGTTGAAATACATCGGGTTGTTGGGGTCGTTAACGTCCCATTCGCCGAGCTTTACGCCAACGCTCGTGCCGCCCCATTGGTTCATGCACTTTGTAGAGCCGCTGCGCTGGATTTCCCACGTGCCGGAGGTGGCGCCTGCGACAAATTTAAGCGTCACGGCGCTGCTTTCGGTGGTTGAGGTGAAATAGCTGCTGCTGAAGCCCACGTAGTTGCCGAGCTTGCTGCGCATTTTGAAACTTGATGCAGTGCCGATGAACTGCCACTGCTGTGCGGCTTCTTCGGCCTCGGTTGCGGTAACGAGCTGGCTGCCGCTGCCCGGGTCTTTGAGGTAATGGCCGCCGGTCTTAAACTCCACGGTGTACCATTTCGGGCTGGCGGTGGTGGAGAACTCGGGCTGTCCTGTCTGCGCATTTGCCGCAAAGGCGGAAATCAGCGCGATGAGGAAAAAGAAAATTCTCTTCATAGTAAATTAGATATAAAGTTAAAAGATGAATAAAAGGCAATTATATGCGCAGCAAAAATACAATAATTATTTCATATCAGTCTGCGCAAATGAGGCAAAAACATGCCAAACCTCCGCACAGCACGCTCACGCGCTACGCCCTCACCACTCGCGAGTGGTCGGGCTGTTCGATGATTTCCACGCGCACCGTGTCCTCGGGCAGCAGTTCTTCGATGAGTTCAGGCCATTCGATGAAGCAGGGCGCGCCGGAATAGAAGTAGTCTTCATAGCCCATGTCGTAGACCTCCTCTAATTTTTTGATGCGGTAGAAGTCGAAGTGGTACACGAGTGCGCCCGTGCTGTCGGAGCGGTATTCGTTCACGATAGAGAAGGTGGGCGAGGTCACCGTTTCCGTGATGCCCAACTCGGCGCAGACGGCCTTGATAAACGTGGTCTTGCCTGCGCCCATCTGTCCGTAAAAGGCGAAAACGCTGCGCCCGTCCATCTGATTCACAAATTCGGCGGCGGCTTGGTTGATGTTGTTTAAGTCTTTGATAAGGATGTCCATAGGGATATGTTCAAGTAAACGAGTAGATAAGTAAAAAGGGTGTCCTATGCAATATAGAACACCCCGATGCGTTTTTTTCTACCCGAGGATTATGCGCCCGGAGCGATAGCACCGGAGGGGCATACATCGGCACATGTGCCGCAGTCTACGCACACATTGGGGTCGATTGAATACTTTTCGCCTTCGGAGATTGCGCCGGAGGGACATTCGTCGATGCAGGTACCGCATGCGATGCAGTCGTCACTGATTACGTAAGCCATTTTCTTTTGTTTTTAGATTGTTAATGCTTTTATTGTCTGTCAGTTGCATTGCCTGCCATAAGCCGATTGGAGACAAAAGCGGCGGCAATACGTGGCAAAGTTACGTATTTCTTTCATATAAGAAACTTTTCCCCGTGTTTTTTTGAGAAGTAGGGGCGTTTTGCAAAACGCCCTCCTAATAAACGTTTAATGTAAACGGCATTTTACTTAATCCCCACTTCTTCAAGGCTGACGAGGCCGGCGGCGATGGCGTAGATGGTGAGGCCTGCCACGGAGTGTATGTTGAGTTTGCGCGAAATGTTCTTTCGGTGGGTGAGCACCGTGTTGAGCGAGATGAAGAGTTGGGCGGCTATTTCCTTGTTTGCCATACCGCGCACAACGCAGCGCACGATGTCGCACTCGCGCTCCGAAAGGCGGTTTTCCGGATTTGTTTCCGCATTGCTCGCGGAGTCTTTGTCGGCAGCCTGTTCGGTGGACAGTTCCAAAATCTTTACGGCGGGCACGAAGAGGTCGTCTTCGAGGCGGCAGTGCGTGCGCAGGTCGGCCTCGCATTCGAAGATGTCGAAAAGCACCATGTTGAGGTGCTCCGGCGTGGTGGGCGAGGTGTAGTATTTGATGATGATGTTTTTGAGTTCCTGCAATTTCTTGTCCACGCCGAGATGGCTTTTCTCAAAACGCGCTATCTCGAAACCCTACGGGCTATGCACTCCTTGCGCTGTCCTTCCTGTTCGTCCTGATTTCCCCGGGCGGTGCGTTTCGCCGCACGCTGCGCCGATTGTGAGCCGCCTCATGCTTTTCCCCTCTCTCTTCTTCCTCAGCCTGGGCATCTTTCTCGGCGCGGTGTGGGCGGGCATATCGTGGGGCAGTTATTGGAGTTGGGACCCGAAGGAAACGTGGGCGCTCATCACGCTCCTTGTCTACGCCCTGCCCGCACACGGCAAAATGTTCGTTTTCAACAGACGTTTTCTCGCCATGGCAGAGTCTTCAAGCAAGTTTGAACTCTGCTCATTTGGCTTAACGAAAACGTTCCTGCCCACCGGCAACCCCTGTTCCCTCCACCTCTATTTTCTCTTCGCCTTCCTCGTGCTGCTGATGACCTACGTGGGCACCAACACCCTGCTCCCAGGGCTGCACAGTTATGCGTGAAAAAAGACTTTCTCAAAGCATTTGCGCCCAATAAGCCGCAAAATTTGCGGTTTGTTGGGCGCAAATATATAACCCCGTGGGGCAACTCCTAACTTAATAAACGCCCCCTGCTGTTAATAAAGTGCTTCGTATTTGCGGGCAATGGCCTGCCACGTGTAGTTTTTCTCAGCAATCGCTCGCATGGCACTGCCGTCGAGGTCGGTGCGGGCGAGCAGCCCCTGCAAGTCGGCGGCATTTTTGTAGTAGTAGGCGCAGTCGGACGTACTGGCGCGGTTGTACACTACGTCGTAAGCCAAAATGGGAATACCGAAGAACATGGCTTCCACGAGCGAGGGGTTTGTGCCGCCTGCGCTGTGTCCGTGGACATACAGGGCGGCGTGGCGGCGCAGCGTGTAGAGAATGTCGAGGTCGTAAATGCTTTCGAACATGTGTATGTTGGCGTGTGCGGCGTAGCGCTCCTTCATTCCGCGTCCGTAGGCACTGTTTTCCCAATTGCCCACAAACACCAGTTCGTGTCTGCTCTGCGCAAAGGCATCGAGTGCAATGTGACAATTATTTTCTGGCTCAATGCGGCAAACAGCGAGGGCGTAACTTTTAGTACTGAGTCCGTATTGCTTCAAGATGTCCTGCTGCCGCGTTTCTGACACGCTGCGCAGGGCGTGGTCGCCGCCGTAGGCTATGAGCACGGAGGGCTTATGGTATTCCGACACAATATATTCTTGTATGCCCTTGTTGTCGGCTATGACCGTGTCGGCGCAGCACACAGCGAACCTTTCGCACATCTTCAGATAGGATTTGGCAAATTTCCCCCATTTAGCCCGCGAGTGTTCGCGCCCGTCGATATTGACGATGAGTTTTTTGCGGAAAAAGAGTTTGAACAGGGGCATAAACAAGCCGCCCGACACGCCAAGTGCCACCACAGCATCGTAGCCCCGAAGGCAGCAGCAAAGCGAGAGACCATCGTAGGGCGTGCTGTGAATACCGTTGGCATGGAAGAAAGGAATGTATTTCAGGCGTGCCCCTTTGTAGGTGTCAAGTTTGGTTGCGTAGTCGCGTGCCGCGCAATACACGGTATATGCCACGTCGGTCGAGCGGTACTCGCCGACTATGTTCTCTACCAAGGTCTCAAAGCCGCCGTACTGCGCAGGCAGACCTTGCGAGCCGATTATTGCTACGTGTTTCATTGCATGTATTTTTAATAAAAGATGTTGTCGAATAGGGGCGCATCGACAAACGCCCGCCGAGCGCGGTGCAGGGCGTTGTTTGCCAAATGCGTGTAGGCACTTTCGTCGGACAGTATTTCCCGTATGCGTTTTTCTATTTCGTCCAACTGGGCGATGTCTATTTTATAGCCATTCTCCCCGTCGCTCACCAGTTCGGCAATGCCGCCCACGGTGGGAACGATGACAGGCAAACCGGCGCATATCGCCTCGATTGCGGTAAGGCCGAAGGTTTCGACGGCTTTTTTCTTGTCGGTGAGGTTCAGCACGAGGGAGGCGCGGTTGTAGAACGGCACAACGTCGGTTTGGCGGGGGAATATCGTGAGATTGGCACCGCGAAGAGCACGTTGCGGGTGGCTGAAATAAGCATCTATGTTTTCCTGCGTATCGTTGAGAACCAACACAAACTTATATTGCGGCAGGCGAAGGGACAGTGCGGCGAACTCGTCCACCCCCTTGTAACCTTTAAGCGAAGCGAGCATCAGCACCGTCTGCCTGCCAAACGCCGCATGGGGGTCGGGCCGGACGCTTTGCATGAAATCGGCATCGGGCGCATTGGGCACAACGACGGCTTTCTTTGAGGAGAGCAACGAGGCCTGATAGGCTGAAACGCAAATGATGCGGTGCGCAAGGCGCTTCATCAGCCACGCGAGCGCTTTATAGAAAGCACCTTTGGCAAAGGCATTCTCGTGATAGTGATACACCACGCGCTTGCCCATAATCCGCCCCGCCAGTGCCGGCGCGGCGGGGAGCAGCGTGTTGATATAGAACACGGCATCGCCATCGAACAACCAGCGGAAACTAAGGAAGAAGGTGTAGGTTTGCACCGCGAGGTAGCGCAGCATCGTCAGCAGCGGGCGCGGCGAGAAGCGGTAGGGATAACAGTGGCGCACCAACCGCCCTTGCCCCTCCAACCCGTCGAGCACACCGCCCTTCGAGGTGACGAGATCTATCCTAAAACCGCGCCCGAGCAAGCCTTTCAGCACCGAGCAGAGCACTTTCGGACTGCCGCTGAAATCGTTGTAGAGATGAAAGCAGACGATATGTTTCATGAGTGGACGAATGGTAAAGGCGATGGGGTGAGGGAGGCGAGGACGTCCAGCCACAGGCGTATGGGGCGTGCCGCCTCGCCGCTGACGCGCCGCTGCTCGCGCAGCGTGAAGCGTGCCGCGGCATCGAGTAGATAGGCAATATAGGTGTCGGTGTCAATCCAAGCACCTTCTTCGGAATGAATGTATCGCTTAATCTCTTCTGCGCCCCAATGCTTTTCGAAGATAGCCGTTTGGGTGAAGAAATGGTAGCGGTCGAGGCGGGGAGGGTAGGTGCGCTCGGCGTATTCCCAATCGAAGGCATAGAGGCGCTTGCCGGCGAGAAACGTGTTCCACGGCGTGAAATCGGCATGGCACGCGGCGACATCGACCGTCCGCCCCGCCCATTTCTGCATGAGATAGCCGTAAGCCCACCGCGCTGCCTGCTGCGCGTCGGCATCGGGCAACCAGTCGAAATGTGCGCTTAGTTGCTGCAACATGCGGCAATAGTCCGTCTGCTCGAAAGGGAGACGCTGACGGGTACATGCGTAAAGGCGAGCGAGGAAATCGTCGTGGAGCGGTGTCCATCGGTGGAGCGTCTTAGCGCGGAGCGTCTTGGCGGTGGACTGCACGAACATCGTGATGCCGCTATCGAGCCGGGCGCAGAAGAGCGGCTGGGGAATGTCGCGCAAGCCTTTCTGCCAGAGTTCGCCCAGCAAGTCTTTTTCTCGCTGAAACAGACTGGCAATATGGCCGACGTCTGTGAACTTGGCATATCCGAGGATATCGTTCCCCGCGCTTATTTGCATCGTAATCTTTCGGTGGACGCAGGGCGTGCCGCAGAATATCGAGAAGCAGAGCGGGCGGCTGCCGAAGATTTTGACCAAATGCCCGCGCACCTCTTCCCTGAGTTCGCACCGCAGGCTTTCGGCCTGGAGCACGCGCCGCACGAGGGTGCTGCGATGCAGCAGCGGAAATAGGCGTTTGAGCAATTTGCCCTTGCGTCCGCTTGGCTGATACAGCTCCATGCCCACCTGTAACTGGCGCGCAGGCATCAGCCACGCCTTACCCTCGGCATTGGCCAGGCGGTAGTAAGGCGCACCGCCGCCCTCGGCGATGATATGTTGCAAAATGGCGTCAATGCTCGTCGTCGCAAGCGTAGACCTTTGGCCGCACGCCCCTACGATGGCGGCATGGATTTCTTCGCCGTGCCGTTGCCAGCAAAGGTTTTCGGCTGCCCGGCGCGCACACAGTCCCATCTGCTGCCGCTCGCTTCGGTCGGTGAGCCGGAGCATGGCGTCTTTGAGCCGTGAGATGACTTCTTCGCGCCCGGTGCGCGGAACAACTATGGCATATTGCGAAGAAAAATAGCGCGTGTAGCCCGTGGTGTCGAGGCAAATGAGCGGCTTGCCCATAGCCATGGCGTCGAACGACACGGTGACTGCGCCCTCTTTGAGCGCGGCATTTACCACGACATCAGCCCCCTCCATGAGCCGGCGATATTCGTCCATGGGCACTTTACCGGCGAACGTCACGATGCCCGACACGCCCAGCCGCTCGGCGAGCGTTTCGAGCCGAGGTCGGTCGGTGCCGTCCCCCACAATGGTGAGGCGCAGTTGGTTCGCCCCCGACTTCGATGCCTCGGCGAGGGCTTCTAAAGCGAGGTCGAAGCCGCGCCATGCGTCCAGCCGCCCCACGGTGACGAACTCCGTGGCATTGCTTTCGCACCTATCGTCGGGCGCACTGTCGTTTGCCGCCACGGGTTCGGCGGCAACGTCCGTGAAGAGTATCGCCTTGCCTTGTGCCGCGAGGGGCAGGGCGCGGCGCGTGATGTCCGTTTTGCAAAGTATCAGGTCGGCGTGGCGGCATCGGCTGCGCAATCCGAGGTTGAGGCGTGCCGCTCTTGCCATGGCGCGGCGCACGGTTTCGATGATTTGCGATTTTAGGCCGTAGTGGCGCGAATATTCCTCAGGAATGGTTTCCAGCCCGCCCACGGGGCCCCAGATGAAAAACTTGCGCCGCCCGTACCGGCTCACGCGCCAAAGCGCGTTGCCGTAGGTGAGGTGGTGGAACACCTCGATACCGTGTTCGCGCATCGTTCGGCGCACAATGCGGTCGGTGCAGAATTGCCAGATATTATAATAGGTGCGCACGCCCCGCAGTCCCTTTTTCCAAAACCGCGCCCAGCGGGGCAGGTCGAAATAGAGCCAATGTATGTTGCCATACTCCGGGTGCTCGCTGATCCAAGGCTCGATGTTGCGCCTATTGCTTTCTCGGGTGAGCACCCACAGTTCGAAGCGCTTCGACATTTCCAGCACCCAGTGCCAGCCCACGCCGATTTCGCTTCCCGCGGCGGGCTCGCAGGCGTAGGCAGATACGAATATTTTCAGGCGGTCGTTCATATTGCGGTTATTGCAGGCATTTCAGGATTTTCTGATGTTGCGTTTCAAACACGATGTTGAGAATTTTAGTCACAGCCTCTTGCGGCGTGCCGTCGTTCAGAATCTTGTAATATCCTTTCTTGTCGGCGAGATAATCTATCTTATGGTTAATCGCCTCGATGCCCTCGCGGTCCAACTCCCGTTTGCGTTCCAAGATAACGTCGGTCGGGGCTGTGAGTAGCACATTATAATCGAGCGAGGGAATAAGGCATTTGCCGAAATAATAAAGAAAGCCCGTAGGCAGATAGATGCGGCTGCGGCGGCTGTCGCAAATAATATCGGTATAGTAGCGGTCGAACAGGACGAGGCGTGCGATGCGGGTGTGGGGCTTTATGCGCAGGAAGTAGCCGGCGATGTAGTCGGCGGAGTAATAGCAGAGGCGCAAGAGCGAACTGAGCGTGCCCGTTTTGGCACCCCGGTGCGGCTGGCTGTAATTTCTGTCCACCTCTTTCTTCACCCCAGCCTTGTGCGCCACCTCGCCGAGGTTGCCGAAGAGCATGGGGCGGAAATGGTAATAGGCGTGCGCCTTGCGGAACACTGCTCCGAAATTCTCGATGAGCAAGTCGATGACCGTAGTCTTTCCAGAGCCGTCGGGACCGGTAAAGCCGATAGAAAAGACAGATTCTGAACGGACGTAGTTGCGGACGTGGCAGAAAGCGAAGCGAAGCACGTTGCTGGCAGTGCGCAAACCATATTTTGCAAAATTCCTGATGATGAGCCTGCGCATCAACGTGGCGCGGCTTGCGCCGTCGCACTCTGAAATCGACTGGCAGCCAAAGGCGCTTTTAATCTCTGCCGCCACTGTGGCGTCATTCTCCACCCGTGTCCTCTGCACACTGTATTTCTCGGGATAGGCTGCCCCTACGGCGCGGAGATAGAGGTATTTGTCGAGAAACTCGCACGCAGGGTCGGCATGATAGAATTTGCCATTGAAGCGCCGGCGTTCCATGATAGTTTTTTGGTCAAGGAGAATGAGGCCGTAGAGTGACGTGTTGAAGAAGAAATCAAGTTGCACCAGTTCCGCCTTTCCGCTTTCGTCTAAGCGGGCGCAGACCCATGTGGTGATACGGAACGCATCCAGATATGTGATAATCTTCCACCCGGTCTGTTCTATCAATGCCACCAGTTCGTTGCGGTGCTTTCTGAAATCCTTGCGGACGATGGCGATGTCGATGTCCCTGCTGCGGTTGTGCTCGGGCAAGCCCTCGAAATTGCGGAGCAGGGCGTACACGGTATGGCGGTTCAGAAAGTCGAACAGGAGCGTGAGCAGTTTGCTTGTCATAATTGTAGGTTTATTTCCTAACGAAATTGTGTTTTATCTTGTCCGCAATGTAGCGAGGATTACTCTTGATGGAGACGAATAGTTCCTTGGCGCACTTTACTGGCTGTCCCGTGCGCAGGAAATGATAAGCGCGGCGTAAGGCATCGGCGGCCAAGGCATCTTTCTCCAATTTCTGCCGTTCCTCGGTAGTGAGCCGACCGAGAAATTCGACAAACGAATATTCATCTAATCCCCGCCTCCGCCGCTTGAGGTTCGTCTTGATATGGCGCATACGCAAAATCATTTCCAACGAATTCGCAGAAAGGCCGTTGGCGTGCTTTCTGTATCGGCACAGCACCTTTGGCACCACGACGATGGCCTTGCCTTCGGTGTAGAGGTCGCTCATGCGCGTCCAGAGGTCAAGATCCTCGCAAAAGTCTTGGTAGCGCGGTTTTCCGGCAGGGAAGCCCTCTGTCTGGAACCCGCCGACGCGCCGTGCCGCTTGGAGGGAGAATATAGTCGTGATCGGCATGAAGATGAGTTTCTCATTCTTCGCCTTTTCAAGAAAGCCCTGCTTCGTGGTTTCTCCGAGGAAAATGCCGCCGGCCATATCTCTTCCCTCTTTGTCCATGTAAGAGAGGTAGCACCCCACGGCCATGAGGTCGGGGTCGGAGGCGATTTTATTGTACAGCGTTTCCACGAGTGCGGGGTGCGGAAGGTCGTCGGCATCTACGAAAACCAGATATTTCGTCTTGGCGTGCTGCTCGGCAAATTTGCGCGCGGCGCAAATGCCGCCGTTCTCCGCCAGCGCCGCGAGTTCGTATTGGCGCGGGTTTGCCGCAAAGAAACGCCTCACGCATTCCGCGCTTTCGTCCGTGCTGCAATCATCTACGATGAGCAGATGGAATTCCTGCATGGTTTGAGCCATGATGGCGGCAAGGGTCTCTTCGATGTATCTCTCTGCATTGTACATGCAGATAGCAAGCGTGATCTCTGTCATTGCTAAATAGTGGGGAAAGGAAATTCTTATTTTAGCTGCGGGGCACCTGTTGCGTATTCTATGATTCTAAGTCGCGATAGGGCTTCCTGCCAACTTTGTTCTTGGAAGTATCTCACGGTTGCCATTATCATGAAGCAACCCCATATATAATATATATTGCTCACGCTGAACCCCAGGAGGCAAAGATAGAGCAGCGTTTCGATGCTGGCGAAACGGTAGATGACGCATGAAAAAACGAAGCACAGCAATATTGCGTAGGCCACGATGCCGTATTGCTCATAAATCTTGGTATCGGTGCGCTTCCACTGGTTCTTATCCTTCTGCATGCTCGATTTGCCTACCCACGTCTCAGGGTCGGTCAGGTCGGTCTTTGTGAACGCGTTGACCACTGGGATAAGGCGTACCGCTCCGCTGCCGTCGGTATTCATTATTTCTTGTGCATCGCCCGTTGAGGCTGCCTGCGCCAACGCCACGGCGCGGTTCATCTGTTTCAGTTCCAAGGACTGCCCCAAAAGAAAAAGGCCGATAATCAATGGGACAACGTACACGGCCGTCTTTCGCGTGACGAAATAGAGCGACAGCACGCCGATGCCCACGAAAGCAGTGCCGCTGCCCATCGTCAGCATCGTCCACAAGAAAGACAGCGTGACCCACCGATGCTCTTTCCCGAAAAGTTCCTGCGCGGCAACTTTCTCCCCTTTCCTTATTTCTGCGCATCTCATATATCCCAACATGGCGAACGTCAGTATGCGCGCCGTGTGGCTGGGCTCGATGCTCAAAGAGGGCAGTTTGGTGAGCGACAGGAACTCCTGCCCTTGCAGGTTGAGCAGCGGCATGTTGCGCACTCCCGCTAAAAGACAAAGTTGCTGCCCCAAGAGCACCAAGCAGTAGGCTATGATGAGCCATTTCAGCACTTTCGAGAAATAGTCGAGCGTGAACGTTCCTTTTATGATAAAGGTGTAGTAAGTGATGAAAAGAATCAGGTACATGCCGAGAAAGCCCAGGGTGGAGAAACGCACATCGCCTTTAAGCAAAGAGAGCAGGTAGCACACAATCCAATAAAGGGCGCACAGCATCAAGGCCTTTGTGACGATAGGCTTTTTGGCGAAGAAGATAAGCGGGCACAATCCCATAAGCCCGATCTTCACGGGGCTGAAACCGCCCTGCTCGATAGGAATAAATAGAATGTTGAAAAGCACCAGCATCAGCGTTGCCAGCACCTTGTCGCGGAATAGGTATCTTATGAATTGTATGCCAAACATGTTTACTTGTTTACTCGTCTACTAAAACAACTCGTTTTCAGCCACGACTTGAAGCACATCAGCGCGGCGTACGTTTTCCAGCCCGCAGACTTTGCCAAATGCAGCAGCGGCCCTTGATAATTGTATCGCCGCTCGAAATAGAGGCGCGAGGCAACCCATGCCTTGAAGCGCGGCGCGGCGTTGCCCTTGGCGCTTTTGATGTGGCGATGCACGGCATGAAGGTCTGCCACGTAGAGCATTTTGCGCCCAAGGGCTTCTGCCTGCCGTGCAAGAATAGCCTCTTCGCAATAGAGAAACACCTGCTCATCGAAGAAGCCGATCTGCCTGATGAAGTCCATGCGTATCATAAGGCAGCACCCGCTCACTTTTTTGCAGAAGTGCGTCCGGGCAAAATCACGTTCGCTGCCTCCGCGCTTTGCCAAGATGCGCAGCCACATGAAAGCCGCGCCCCAGCCTGTCGCATCAGGCGGCATGGGGTTTTGATGCGCCTCATCAGGCGAGGCGATGTCGGTGGCAGCCACAACCGCCTCATCATGCTCGCGCAACGCTGCCAGCAGGCGGGCGGCATAATGCGGGTCGGGAAACTCCATGTCGGGGTTGGCAATCAGGGCAAACTCATAACCCTTTTGTGCCGCGTGGCGCAGCCCGATATTGTTGCCTGCGTTGTAGCCCCTGTTCTCCTTGGCGCGGATAAAGGTGCAGCCCGTTTCAGCCGCAAGTTTTTCCACGGCATTGGCATCGTTCTGCTGCGAACAGTTGTCCACGAGGATTATTTCCAACTCCACGCCCTGCTGGCGTTGCAGGAAGGCAACGCACTTGCGGGTGTCGGCGCAAGAGTTGTAGTTGAGCACTATGACCGCGAACTTTTCCATCATCATTCTGCGAGGTTGTCTCCTATCAGTCGGGAGAATGTGCCGTAGGCTCTGTCCCACGTGAATTTTTGAATAAAGCGGTTGCCACTTTGCGCGATGCGCCGGCGCAGGCTGTCGTCCTCGATGAGGCGGAGAATGTTGGCAGCCAGTGCCGCCGTGTCTTTCACGGGAGATACCAGCGCGGTGTCTTGGTGAATGGCCATTTCGCGGTGTCCCCGATTGTCCGTACAAGCCACGGCGCAACCGCATATCATGGCTTCGCCAACGGTGAGCCCCCAGCCTTCTTCCCAACTGGGTGCAACGAAGACGGCTGCCTCGTTGTAGAGGCGCACGTGCGTTTCGCGGTCGGGACGGCGATAATAGGTGCACCATTCGGGCAGACCCGCAGGCGGCGCAGAAACGCCGAAGAGGTTTGCCCGCAGTTGCGGATATTTCTCTTTCACGGCCGCCAGGGCTTTCAGACCATCGGTGCTACCCTTGAGCGGGGCTTTGCTGAAACTCATGCACACGGTGAAGCGTTCTTTCTTTTCAATCGGTACGGTGAGTTTGAAATAATCGAAGTCGAAACCGTTTGGAATCAGCGTGCTGCTTTCTCCCAGGTCGTCCATAATCTCTTTCAGCCAACTCGAAATCACTATCTTCTTGAACGGGAAGCGGTAGGTGCGCTTCAGGATTTCTTCGGTGATGTCTCCCCAATTTTCGTAACCCTGTATCAAGTAGAATTTGTTTCCGTCGGGCACGCCCTTATAGGTGCTCAGATAAATGGAGGTCCTCACGGCGGTAGCCACATAGATGTCGCCCACAGGCACATTCTTCTGTTTCAGAGAGAACACCCAGTGCTCCCGTACGCGCTCGTCGAGCCGATACCACGTGCGGCATGAATAAAGCCCAAACAACTTGCGCAGCACGAAGAAAGCCGTGGCGAAACTCACGCGCCACAGTTTGCGCAGCAGGGAAAGGCGGCCGTGGCGGAAACCGTAGGCGGGGTATACCACGTCTACGGCGTAGCCGTCGGCTACTAAGCGGTTGGCATACTCGTAAACCACCTTATGCCCGCCTATCGGGCTATGCCCTGAACCGGGCAGGAGAAATATCACACGTTTGCTCACTTGCTTTGCTCGTTTTTTTTGATTGGCGGCGTATGCTTTTGCGCCCCTACTTGCTCATTATAAGATATGCCGCAATTTTCGGATAGCGAAGTTTATATATATGAGTATATGGTTGTAGACCCATTCCTTGACGCCACGGGTGCTGTCGCCGCCCGGGAGATTTGCCGCCGCGTCGGTGGGGCGGCATACTGTGGGGTAATGGCGGCGCAAGAGTTCTTCCATTTCTCTGTATCGTAGCGGCGTGTCGCCCGAAACGCCGCCCGAGTAAAACACTGCCAAAGGCCGGTGGACGGCCTTGTAGCCGCATTTTCTTATTGCTATCTGCTCGAAGAAAAAGAACCAGTCCGACACGATTTTCATGTCTTCCCTGTATGGCGTTTGGCGCAGGAGTTCCGTTTTGATGAGTGTACTTTGGTGGGGCAGAGTGTTGGAGCGGAAGAATCCGTCAGGAAGCGTGTCTTTTACGCGCAGATATTTGTGCAGAGGGTCGTTGTCGATGATGAGGTCGAAAGCGATGATGCCGCAACTACCGTGGGCGGCGCTTTCTTCGGCGGCCCGCAGGGCAAGGGGCAGGCTCTTGCTGTTGTAGAAATGATCGCCGGAATTGAGGAAGAGACAATATTGTCCTTTGGCGTGCTGCACGCCCTTGTTCATCGCGGCGTACACCCCTTTGTCCGCCTCGCTGCACCAGTAGGCCAGGCGGTCGGCGCGTTGCTCGATGAACTCCTTGCTACCGTCGGTAGAGCCGCCGTCGATGACAATCCATTCCCAACGCTCCAACGCCTCGCACGGCACGCTCTCAAAGGTGCGCACCAGTCCCTCGAGGTTGTTGAGGTTTATGGTGATGATGGATAGCAGCATGGGTGTTGTATATTTATATATAATATTATTGTATCTCCCCCTTACCTGTGCTTTTTCTGCAGAAATCGTTGCAGCATGGGGCGTGCGCCGGGGGTGAGCAGCATTAGCCCTGAAAGATAAAGCATCAAGAAGATGAGGGTGGCGGCGAGGCAATATGCCGCCCATTCTATATACCCGCCATAGGGGTTGAGCGGCAGGAAACGCGCGCAGAAGGTGGCGCACAGGAAGGCGAGGGCAAAACAGGCAAGCGTCAGCCCGACGTTTTTCCAGTAATGCCAGATGGAGCGGCGGAAACTCGTGCGATAGAGGTACAGCGGTTTCCAGAGCACGACAATCGGCACGAGGCTGGCAATCTTTCCTATCAGCACGCCTGGCAGCCCCCAAAGGGAGCAGGCGGCAATCGTGACCGAAACGTTGATGGCGCCTTCTGCCCATGCCGCCCATGTGTCGCCGTAGTTGCCAAAGGCGAAGTTGAACATGTCGACTGCGCCGCGCGAGAGCATGATAAAGGCATTGATGAGCAGCAGCGTAATTATCGCGGCGCTGAGCAGGTATTCCTCTCCGAGCCAAATGCAAATGAGCGGCTGGATGCCCTGATAGAGGGCGAAGCAGGCCGTGCCGGCGATGAGGTAGCGCACGGCCACCATTTCCCAAAACACGCCGTAGATTTTCTGTTCGTCGCCCTCGGCGATGAGGTTGCCTACGCCCGCTGTAATGCCTTCGAGCATGGTGTTGAATATCGTAGTGAGGCGGCCGATAATCATGGTGTAATTGCCATAGTATGCCACCATTTTGAGCGACACGAAAGCGAAGATGAGTATTTGGTCGCTTTGCATGAGCAGGAAATCTTTCATCTTGTGGACAAACACCTGCTTGGTCTTCCTGATGATTTCGGGATATTGGCCGCGCACGCGTTTGCCCAAGCCTATGTCGGCTTTCAGCCAAGGATAGGTGCTGGCGATTTTGCGGTTGATGGCGATAGAATAGACAATGCTGAACAGCAGTTCGACAGCGATCCACAGATAGGGACTTCCGATGTAAGAAACGGTGGCAATCTGCACGATGGTCTTGATGAGCAC
>JALFJC010000111.1:0-33770 GCA_022775595.1 Bacteroidales bacterium
ATTCCGAACAGAGAAGTTAAGCCCGTCCGCGCCGATGGTACTGCAGACCCGCGGGAGAGTAGGTCGCCGCCAGCTTTTAATCAGAACCTGCATTTGTAATGAAATACAGATGCAGGTTCTTTTTTGCTTCTTATTTAGGCATAATGAAAAATCCCGGCAGAAACCTGCCGGGATTTTCTTTAATCTAAGCTTTAAATTAGTAGTTCTCAGCGTTAAGCTGGAAATAACTTTGGGGATGAGCGCAGACGGGGCACATTTCGGGGGCTTTCTTGCCGATTACGATATGGCCGCAGTTGGCGCACTGCCAAACGCAATCGCCATCGCGAGAGAATACTATAGCGTCTACAATATTCTTAAGGAGCTTGCGATAACGTTCTTCGTGATGCTTTTCAATAGCACCTACCATTTCAAACTTGTCTGCAATTTCGGGGAAACCTTCTTCGCGGGCAGTTTTGGCAAAGCCTGCGTACATGTCCGTCCACTCGTAGTTTTCGCCTTCGGCTGCATCTGCAAGGTTTGCTTCTGTGCCAGGAATAGCACCACCGTGCAGGAGTTTGAACCAAATTTTAGCGTGCTCTTTCTCGTTGCGAGCGGTCTCTTCAAAGATGCTTGCCATCTGAACATAACCGTCCTTCTTTGCCTTAGAAGCGTAGTATTGGTACTTCGTGTGTGCCTGCGATTCGCCGGCAAATGCAATTTGCAGATTCTTTTCAGTCTGCGTTCCTTTCAATTCTTTCATTTGTGTGTTGGGTTAGGTTGGTTAAATTGTTATGTTTGCGTTTAAGGAAAAATGCTTGGTATGGTTTCTATTCTATTAGGTTCATTGCCCATTCTGGTAGATTGCTCGAATATTGTTTTTTTAGATGTCCGTCTATTGTACGATAAAGCAGTTGAGGTAACTTGTCATCAATAGAATTATCGTAGACGTAGGCTCTATCCACTAATTTGATAGCCAATGCAGCATTAGTAAGTGATTTGTAATAACGAGATATAATCTTGGAAATAGGTACTTCGTGACCACCATTCAAGAAACGTTTTACAATCCTATTGACGTTTATTTCTGGATTTGCTGTACATACATAGAAGAAGCGCACAAAATAACCAAAGTCTTTTGCTTTGCGTACAAATTCAAGCTTCTCTGGAGATGAGAAAACCGTCTCAAAGACAAAATCCTGCCCTTGTTCAAGGCAGTCATATCGTTTCTCGGTTGCATATTTCGCGGCTTTCAAAACAGCTTCGGGTGAGTTCCAATCACCAAATTTGTCTAATGCAATTTGGTCGGGGTTGATATAGATACTATCAACTGCCCACTCGTTTTCAAGCAGTTGCATTGTAGTGGTGGTTTTTCCTGAACCATTTGGACCCGCCACAATGCAAAGAGTAGGACGTTTTTCAATCATTGCTGATATTGTGCCTTGATGATTTGCGCGTTTCTAAATGCTGCTGATAGCATTTCTTTTTTGCGCATCTCTGCTTTCCGAGTTGATTCGCGCGCCGCGTCTGCCACTTTCTCCATAATAGCAAGTAGCATCTCGTCAGTCGGCTCTTCCATTGAGTTCAACCTATATGAGCGAAGCGTTTTGTCATCCATAGTCAAAAGGAGTTAAGACGGACAAAGCGATCTTTGTCCGTCTTTGTTGTTCTATTTACAATTCATTGCGCACGATGCGACCCATCTGCATCACGAACGTGAGCTCTTGAGCTTTGTCGAAGAAGATGATGTCGGCATCCTTGCCTTTTTCGAGTGAGCCCTTGCGATCGTAAACGCCCATGATTTTGGCGGGCGTTTCGCTGATCATGCGGCATGCGTCCTCCATAGGAATGCCGGCCTGCTGCACGCAAGTGCGTACGAGACGATCCATCGTGGCGATGCTGCCGGCGAGGGCTGAGCGGTCGGCCAGTTTGCAAACGCCGTCTTCAAGCACCACGCGCGGGTCAAATGCTGTGTCGTCCTTGCTGGCTGTGCAGGCGAGGGCATCGGTGATGAGTGCAGTGCGCTCCACGCCTTTGATCTGATATATCATGCGCAGCATCATGGGCGGTACGTGGATACCGTCGGCAATCATCTCTACCGTCATGTTTTCGAGGGCGAAGATACTTTCCACGGTGCCCATTTCTTTGAATTCGCGGTTCTTGTAAACCACGGGCATTGCGTTGTAGAAGTGCGTGGCGTGGGTCATGCCGAGTTCGTTGGCAGCGGCTACTTCTTCGTATTTGGCGCGTGTGTGGCCGATGCTGGGCAGCACGCCGTGTTCGCGGCAGCATTTGATAAACTCATGCGAGCCTTCCAGTTCGGGCGCTTCGTCCCAGCGTTTCAGGCACGGCCATTTCTCGAGCAACGGTTCATATTCTTCTTTCACAGGTGCTTTAATCCATTCGGGGATTTGTGCGCCGGCTTGTTTGGGATTGAAGTACGGGCCTTCGAGGTGCAGACCGAGGATAGGGCTGTTAGGCTCTGCCATCAGTTTCGTGCAGGTTTCGCAGGCCTTCTCAATCATGGGTACTGTGGAGGAAGAGAGGGTGGGGAAGATGCTCGTCGTGCCGTATTGCATGTGCGCATCTACTGCTACGCGGAAAGCCTCTTCTTCGCCTTCCATAAAGTCGCGTCCGCCGCCGCCGTGCACGTGCATTTCAATGCCGCCCGGCACGATGTCGCAGCCTTTTGCGTCGATTACCTCTGCGCCTTCGATAACGAAGCTGTTGTTGCTAACTTCGGCGATTTTGCCGTCTTCCACGATAACCGAGCCGCCTTCAAGCCAACCTTGGGGCGTGAGGATGCGGCCGTTGATGATTTGTTTGAACATAGTATTTAATTTGAAGTTTACGTGCAAAGTGCATTTACTGCAAAATTATGCAACATTAGGGAGAAACTCAACTTTTACGGGCTGTTTTTTGATTTATCTCGTAAGAAAACCCACATTATAAATATGGGATGCCCGTTTGGAGCATCCCATAAGTTTGCAAGTTGTTGCGATTAGTGCTTTCTGTAACCGCACTTGGGGCAAACGCCGTTTTCGTTGAGGGCAATGCCGCAGAGCGGGCAGCGGTCGATGCTCTTGCTAACGGGGAACTCTGCCGTGGCAGCGTTCACGCCGCTCGTAAACGTAATCTTGGCGATGTTGAGCTTGTCTTTCAAGAGGTCGTAAACCATCTTGATCATGCCTTCCACCGTCATCGTTTCCTTAGTCACCACAAGGCGGCAGTCGGGATAAGCCGTGCAAAGCTCGGTCTTGAAGGCTTCGCCTTTCATCGTGTTCTGCGGGTGGCCGTTCTTGATGCCTTGCTTCTCGTAAACGTCGAGGATTGCGGGCAGTAGGGGGTCGTCTTCGCGGAGCACGAGCGCGTGGTCAAAGTTTTTGAGCACGGACCAAGCCACTTTTTGGATTTCGTTACAGGGGTAAACCATGTTCACGCCCGGTTCTACGCTGTCTTCCACTTCAAGCGTCAGCACGCCCGTGTGTCCGTGGAGGTACTGTGCTTCGCCCTTAAAGCCGTAAAAGCGGTGGGCATACTGAATGTCGAATGTTGTGATGCTTCTCATGTCTGTTGTTTGTTTTGAGGGGTTAATACTTGCTTTTGTTCTTTTCCACTGCAAAGATATATCTGTTTCAATTATCTTGCAACAGAAAAAATATATTTCATGATAGATTTTTTCAATAATAAGCCGTTTTGCTTCTAAGATAATGCCTATTTTTGTAGAAGATAGGCTGCGGCTCGGCAATATAAGTAAACTTTATTGCGCTCGCTTGCACTATCTTTGCAAAAACAAATCCCTGATGATATGACCTTACAACAGCTTGAATATGTGCTTGCCGTGGACAGATGCAGGCACTTCGGGCGCGCTGCCGACGAGTGCCGCGTGTCGCAGCCCACGCTAAGCGCAATGGTGCAGAAACTTGAAGCAGAACTGGGCGCGAAGATTTTCGAGCGCACCGCCCATGCCGTCAGTACCACCGCACTGGGGCAGAAAATCGTGGCAAAAGCCCGTGAAACGCTCTTTGCCGCCGATAGTATCAGGAACATCGTGGCGGAAGAGCGCAGCGATGTGGGCGGCACCTTCCGCCTCGGCATACTTCCCACCATTGCCCCTTATCTGCTGCCGCGCTTCTTCCCGAAACTCTGCGCCGCCCACCCCGAACTCGACCTGCGTGTCACGGAACTAAAAACGGCGCAGCTGAAAGAAGCCCTTGCAGAGCACAAAATCGATGCCGCCATACTCGTGGCAACAGGCGACCTCGCCGGCTTCGATGCCGAAACGCTCTATTTCGAGCAGTTCATGGCGTACGTTTCGCGCGGAGACCAGCTTTTCGACCATAGCAGCATCAAGACAGCCGACCTCGTGGACGAACCTTTGTGGCTTTTGGACGAGGGCCATTGCTTCCGCGACCAGCTCGTAAAGTTCTGTAACCTCAAATCCGCCCGGCACAGCAAGCGCACCTACACCCTCGGCAGCATCGAGACCTTTATGCGCATGGTCGAGAGCGGGCAGGGCGTTACGTTTATTCCCGAACTGGCTTTGCAGCAACTCTCCGCAGACCAGCGGCAGCTCGTCCGCCCGTTTGCCATACCCATTCCCACGCGCGAAATCCTGCTGCTCACCGCGCCCGGCTTTGTCCGCAATGCCCTGCGCAACCTTTTGGTCGAGAGCGTGCGTAAGGCTGTGCCCAAGGAAATGCTTAAAATGAACAACACCGAGCAGAGGATTTGATCCTTTGCCCGGTGCTTTATTATATACAATATTATATATTGTGTAGCGCTATCTCTCTACAAACTCAAACTCAACCCCGTTTTTCTTGCCGCATACGAAGTTGGCAGGGCGGTTGTCCGGCCCTATCAGATTTGTCAGATAGAGCGGTTCGTGCTCGATAAACAGAGGGCACTCAAACGTGTAGCCCACGCGCAACTTGCTGTTCTCCGCGGCTACTACCTCAAACCTGCCGTTGCCCAAATACTCAATCGTCACGTCCCTATCCGGCAGCCACGTGATGCGCAAGCGTTCCTTCGGGCGCAGTTCGTCTGCAAAAAGTTGTCTCCCGAAAAAGTGCACGCTCTCGCTCTCTTGCAGTCCTCCTACCTTATTGGCAAACGTTTGCCAGCTGTCGTAGCGGGCGTAGCGGCATAATATGTCGAGGGTTGTTTCGCGCGGCTTGGCTTCGCTTTTCACGTACCCGAAAATGCGCTTAAGCGTGGAGGGGTTTATCAAATGGCTGGTGCGGTGGTAAATGCTTTCGCTAAGCAAGTCGAAGTCTCTCGGCGTTTGCATTTTTCGCCCGCTTACTTCTTCAATCTTTTCCAGCAGTGAGTTGAGCAGCCTTTCCTTAGTCTGTTCGTCAGATAGTTCTACCATGCTTTTATCCAGTTGCGGCATTGCCTTTTTGAGACAATGTCGATTTGTTTTCTTTGAAAATGTCGCAGTCTTATCGGCTTCGTCTTTCCTTAATCGCCTGCGAAGTTAAGAATTATTTCGTAAAGAATATCTTACCCCCCCCTTATTACGGGTTATGTTTATGCCCAAAATATTGCACAGCTGATGCAATCCCTTTGTGGCGCACTCCAAATGCATCGCCGTACTCTTTGCTATTTCTTTCACGTTTGTCTCTTCCTGCTTTTGCTCCGTTATTTTGCAATGCTTGCAAAACTCGCGGAAGTTTCCATAGCCAATAAACTCAGACAAAGTGTTGAGGATAAACGTCGATGGCGTGTAGTTGTTGCCTGCGGGCACATATCCGTAGATGCGTTTCAACGTGCTGTTGCTAACGCTTTTGTGCGTTGATTCCGTAATGAGTCTGCTACATTCTACAAAATGCTTGGGTCTTTGCATCATCGTGCCGTATACGCCCTCCACCTCCTTTTTCAGCACTTCGAGATAATTTCTTTCCGCTTGTGTCTTTCCCATTTGGACAAGGTTTTTCTTAATTGCCAGCAAAGTAAAGCATAAATTGCCGATAAACCTTTGTGTCTCTTGGTTCATTTTTAGTTCATTTGCTTTTGCGGATAATTAGCGCGATGAAAAGCAGGCTTATTACCTATACCAAAATCGGTCCGTCCTATAAAGTTGTTATCAATTATATCAAAAATACGCCATAGTGCTTGATGGCAAAGCCGCTACCCTTATTCGTCCAACTTTCATAGCAGAGCGCAAACGCAATCATACGTGACAGTATTCATGCTCACGGCAGATAATATTCCTTATCATAAAGATAATTTTTCCTTTCTGCGCAGAGACTTTTCTCTCTCTGCGCAGATATTTTTTACTCTCTGCGCAGAAAAAGTTTATTACAAAGTTTGTAACGCTTGTTACAAAGTTACTAACACATGTTACAAAGTTTGTAATACGTGTTACAAAGTTTGTAATAAAAAATATCCCGGACTTAATGAAAACGCTCATATATGAAAGGAAGAATTGTCTTATAGGACAGTAAAAAATATCATGCTGAAAATTTTTACGCTCTGCGCAGAAAGCATACACGAACATA
The DNA here is from genome assembly GCA_022775595.1 of Bacteroidales bacterium. GTDB lineage: Bacteria > Bacteroidota > Bacteroidia > Bacteroidales > Bacteroidaceae > Alloprevotella. The sequence continues at coordinate 6,477 of JALFJC010000111.1, forward strand.
TCAGAAAAAAGCGGCTTTTAGTAATATAGGCTTTACAATAAAGCAGCTTATCGTGAAAAATACAAAAAAAGTGGCACGCTTGTTAGGAATGTCGTAATTTTGCACTCCGAAAAACGAGAGAGCTATTATATATATTGTATGAGACAACTTAAGATTAACAAAAGTATCACCAACCGCTCGAGCGCGGCACTGGACAAGTATTTAGTTGAAATCGGACGAGAAGAACTTATTTCCACAGACGAAGAGGTAGAGCTGGCGCAACGCATTCACAAGGGCGACCAAGAGGCCCTCGAACGCCTCACGAAGGCCAACCTGCGCTTCGTGGTCAGCGTGGCAAAGCAATACCAAAACCAAGGCCTTGCGCTCAACGACCTCATCGACGAAGGCAACCTCGGACTGATTAAGGCAGCGCAAAAGTTCGACGAGACGCGCGGCTTCAAGTTTATCTCATACGCAGTTTGGTGGATACGCCAAAGCATCCTGCAAGCCATCTCGGAGCAAAGCCGCATCGTGCGCATGCCGCTCAACCAAGTGGGCTTCCAGAGCAAACTCACTAAGGCCATCGTCAACTTCGAGCAGGAATTTGAGCGCCGCCCCTCCGTGCAGGAATTGGCCGACCTGCTCGACACGGACATCTCTAAGGTGCAGGAAGCCCTCGGCACGAACGGCAAGAAGGTTTCCGTAGACGCGCCCTTCCAGGACGACGACTCCAACTGCCTTATCGACATCATGACGGACGACTCCGCCCCCGGCACTGATATTCTCATGGAGAAGGAATCGCTCTCCGCCGACCTCGACGCTGCCCTCTCCACGCTCACCGACCGCGAAAAGCAGGTGCTGAAAATGCTCTTCGGCATCGGGCGCAACGAAATGACGGCCGAGGAAGTGGCCAACTCGCTCAACCTCACCCGCGAGCGTGTGCGCCAAATCAAGGAACGCGCCCTGCGCCGCCTGCGCGAAGCCGAGAACATCAATATCCTGATTAAGTATCTGGGATAAAAACGAGGTACATACACATACATATATACATACCGACGCCCCCGCTCTTTACGATAAGGAGTGGGGGCGTTGGCATTGTTATAGCAGGGAAAGGCAAGGAGGCGGGAACGCCTTACTTCACCATTATTTTGCGGGAAGTGCCGTCGGAGTAGCGCACGATGTTTACGCCGCGCTGCTTACCGGCGAGGTCTCCGACATTTGTTTGCCGGTAATTGTCGGAGACTCTTTGATGAGATTGAGGATTTTCTGCTGACGCTCAGTGAGTTTCGCCTCCGACACTTCTCCGTCATGGTATCCGACATTCGAGGTGTCGGAAGAGGCAAAGATGATTGTCTGGAATTGGGTCGGATTAGATTTGAACACAGGCTTCAGTTCATCTTTAAAACCCTCATAATTCCATTGTATATGAAGACTCGTTTCTTATCTTGCAAAGGTACATTATTTATTGAGTACAAGGCTTAAAATCATTGTTTCGCGCGTTTTTTAAGCGAATAATTTAAGCAAAGTATGATGTCTGTTTCGTAGGTGGCAAATTGCCTGCAAGCAGGATAGAGCCTGAGAGGAATATTGCCTAAGAAAAACTTTTGAAAGGTGGAACCAAGCACTCTGCCGGTATTTAGCTGCGAGCGGGCGAATGAATGCGTGTTCGCCCGCGCTGCTTTATGCTGTTTTATTCTCCTTTGTTAGGCTTCCCCTGCTGCGGGGTTTTGCGGCGGCCGCCTTTGGGTTTGCCGCCCTGCTTGTTTTGGGGTTTGCCTCTATGGCGGTCGCCCTGTCCGCGTCCTCTTCCGCCTCTTCCTTTCCGTCCGTCGGCATTGCGTGGCGCAGACTGGGGCGGTTCTTGCACGCCCTCGGGCAGGGCGTTGCGGCGTATCTTCTCGCCGAGGAGTTTTTCGATGCCCGAAAGCGCGTAGCGGTCGCGTTCGCCCACCAGCGTAAAGGCCTTACCGGCACGGCCGGCGCGGGCTGTGCGCCCGATGCGGTGGATATAGTCTTCGGCATCGTGCGGCGCGTCATAGTTGATAACCATCGCGATGTCGTCGATGTCGATGCCGCGCGCCACGATGTCGGTAGCCACCAGCACCTTGATGTGGCGGGCGCGGAAGCGCTGCATCACTTCGTCGCGGTCTTTCTGGTCGAGGTCGGAGTGCATCGCCGCCACGCCGTCGTAAGTTTTGGCAAGCACCGCCGCCAGTTCCTTCACCTTCAATTTTGAAGAGGCGAACACGATGACGCGCTCGGGCGGGTTCTCATCGAAGATGTGGCGGATGACGCGCGTTTTGTCGGTGTCACGGCACACGTAGACGCTGTGGTCGATTTTCTCTGCTGGCTTCGACACGGCGATGTTAATCTGCTGGGGGTCGCGCATGATCGACGTGGCCAGCTGCTCGATGCGCGGCGGCATAGTGGCGGAGAAGAGAATGGTCTGCCGCTCCTTCGGCATGGCCGCCGCAATGGTGAGGATATCTTCCGAGAAACCCATATCGAGCATACGGTCAGCCTCGTCGAGAATGAGGTGCGTGGTGCGGCTAAGGTCGAGCGTGCCGAGGCTAAGGTGCGTGATAAGGCGGCCGGGCGTGGCTATTACGATGTCGGCGCCGGCTGAGAGGCTGCGGCGTTCCTGTTCGTAGCGCGTGCCGTCGTTGCCGCCGTAAACGGCCACGCCGTTGATGTCGAGGTAATAAGAGAAGCCTTGCAGGGCTTGGTCGATTTGCCGCGCCAGTTCACGCGTAGGTGCCATGATGAGGCAGTTCACGGCATCGGCGGGATGGCTTTCGCGGCGCAGCAGCGTGAGCATCGGCAGGAGATAGGCGGCGGTCTTGCCTGTGCCAGTCTGCGCGATACCGATCACGTCGCGCCCTTCCAAGAGGGGCGGAATGCACTTTGCCTGAACGGGCGTGCATTTCTCGAAACGCATGTCATAGAGCGCGTCGAGCACTTCGTCGCTCAGGTCGAGGTCTTCAAAATAGACGGTTTCTTCTTGTGTCGTATCTTTTTCTGTTTCCATAAGTCTTTATTATTGCGGCGTGCGTCGGAAAAGCACAAACGCGATGATGGCGAATAATATATTGGGAATCCACACGGCAATCATTGCCGGCAGCCCGGCGTTGAGAGCGAAGGTGGACGAGATGGTTTGGAAGAGAATGTAGGAGAAACTCAGCGCGATGCCGATGCCGATGCTCGTACCCATGCCGCCCTTGCGTTTCTCGCAGGAGAGGCTCACGCCGATGAGGGTGAGAATGAAGGCGGCGAAGGGCATTGCGAAGCGTTTGTGGTATTCCACCTCGAAAGTGCTGATGCCTGCCGCGCCGCGCAGCCGCTGGCGGTCGATAAACTCGCTTAGCTGCGGCACGGTCATCGTTTCCTGCTGCCCGCGCACGTAGAAGAAGTCCTTCGGCTCCATTATTATTATTGTGTCGAGCCGCTCGCCGCTGGTGATTTCCTCGCGCATACCTTTCAGCGTGCGTATGGTGTAATAGCGCAGCGTCCAACTGAAACGGCGGGCGGAGAGCGTGTCGTACTGGATATTCTGCGCCGTGAGGTGCGACACGAGTTTTTTGTTTACAAACTTGTCCAGCGAAAAGCCGTAGCCGCTCTTGTTGGTGTTGTCGAAGTGGGTGATATATGCCACCACGCCCGTGTCTACCTGCATCTGCACGTTGTCGACGGCGGTGATGTCGGTCTTCTTCTTGATGTAGGTGTTCTCAAAGTTCACGCGCTCCACGTTGCCGCGCGGAATGACATACGCCCCGAGCATAAAGGTGCAGAGGGCGATGAGCGCGGCGGAATAGAAGTACGGGCGGAGCAGGCGCTTGAAGCTCATGCCCGTGGACTTCATGGCAATGATTTCGGAGTTGTCGGCCAGCTTTGAGGTGAAGAAGATTACGGCGATGAACACGAAGAGCGGGCTGAAGAGGTTCACGAAATACGGCACGAAGTTCAGGTAGTAGTCGAACACCACCTGCTGCCACGTGGCGTTGCTCGAGGCAAACTTGTCAATCTTCTCGTTGTAGTCGAAAATGATGGCGATGACTACGATGATGGCGATGAGGAAGATATACGTGCTCAGGAACTTGCTGATGATGTAGCGGTCAATGCGCCTGATGCGATAGTGTTCTATCACAGCCGCCACGGCCCGCCATATCTTTCGGGGCATCTTCTTAATTGCATTCAGGGATTTGCGCATCGTCCTAATATATAAAATGAAATTACAGCCTTCTGCTGAGCCGCTCCACCATGTCTTTTTTCCACGCCGCGAAGTCGTCGGCGAGGATATGCTTGCGCGCTTCGCCCACGAGCCAGAGGTAGAAGGCGAGGTTGTGGATACTGGCTATTTGCATGGCGAGGAGTTCTTTGGCTTTGAAGAGATGGTGCAGATAGGCGCGGCTGTACTGCGTGTCCACAAAGGCGTGGCCGCAGGGGTCTACGGGCGAGAAATCGTCCGCCCACTTGGCGTTGCGCATATTAAGCACGCCCTCGGCGGTGAAGAGCATGGCGTTGCGACCGTTGCGCGTGGGCATCACGCAGTCGAACATATCCACGCCGCGCTCAATGGCTTCGAGGATATTTATCGGCGTGCCCACGCCCATGAGATAGCGCGGGCGGTCGGTGGGCAGTATGTCATTGACCACTTCAATCATCTCGTACATCTTTTCCGCAGGCTCGCCCACTGCCAAACCGCCGATGGCGTAGCCCTCAGCGCCGAAGTCGCTCATGAACTTGGCACTCTCGCGGCGCAGCTCGGGATAAACGCAACCCTGCACAATGGGGAAGAGTGCCTGACTGTAACCGTATTTCGGCTCTGTTTCATGAAACCGCTTCCAACAGCGTTTCATCCAGCCGTGCGTCAGGTCGAGGCTCTTGCGGGCGTAGGAAAAGTCTGCCGTTCCCGGCGGGCACTCGTCGAAAGCCATCATGATGTCCGCGCCGATGGTGCGCTCGATGTCCATCACCTTCTCGGGCGTGAAGAAATGCTTGCTGCCATCGATGTGGGAGCGGAACTCGCAGCCTTCTTCCGAGAGCTTGCGTATGCCCGTGAGGGAAAACACCTGAAACCCGCCGCTGTCGGTGAGCATCGGGCGGTCGAAGCCGTTGAACTTATGCAGGCCGCCGGCCTTTTCTATAATGTCCAGGCCGGGCCGCAGGTAGAGGTGATAGGTGTTGCCGAGGATGATCTGCGCCTTGATGTCGTCTTTGAGTTCGCGCTGGTGCACGCCTTTCACGCTGCCGAGCGTGCCCACGGGCATGAATATCGGCGTTTCAATCTTGCCGTGGTCGGTTTCGATGATGCCGGCGCGGGCGTTGCCGCTGGCGAGGGTATGTTGGAGGGTAAAGTTCATTATTTGAGTAGGTTAGTAGACGAGTAAACGAGTAGACGAGACAGAGACGTCTTGCTATACAATATATATAAGTAACTTGTCTTGTTTACTTGTCTACTCGTTTACTTGTTTACTAAAACGGTTCATAATAAATTTAAGGTTTCAGCAGGCGTGCCGCAACGGCTTTGCCGCTTTGATTTTCTTCGGCTTTGCCGGATGCCGGGGCATCGTCGTCGTCGATGGTCAGTTCGATGGCATTTTTAGGCCGCTCGTCGAGCAGGGCGATGCGGAGCACCTCGTCCACGTCTTTCACGAAATGGAACGTCAGCCCGTTGAGGTATTGCGCGGCTATGTCGTCGATGTCCTTGCGGTTGTCTTCGCTGATGATGATTTCGGTGATGCCGGCGCGCTTGGCGGCGAGGATTTTCTCCTTGATGCCGCCCACGGGCAGCACGCGCCCGCGCAGTGTGATTTCGCCCGTCATGGCGATGCCAGCCTTCACCTTGCGCTGCGTCAGCGCACTGGCAATGGAGGTGGCAATGGTGATGCCGGCCGACGGACCGTCTTTCGGCGTTGCGCCCTCGGGCACATGCACGTGCAGTCCCCAGTGGTCGAACACGCGGTAGTCGATGCCGAGGCTTGTGGCGTGCGCCCTGATGTATTCGAGGGCGAGCACGGCCGACTCCTTCATCACGTCGCCGAGGTTGCCCGTGAGGGTGAGCTTCGCCGCCTTGCTGCGGCTCACGCTGGTCTCGATAAAGAGAATTTCGCCGCCTACGGCCGTCCATGCCAAGCCCGTCACAACGCCGGCGTAGTCGTTGCCCTGATATTTGTCGCGGCAATAGATAGGTTTGCCCAAGAGGCGGCCGATGTCGGCGGGCTTCAGTTTCTGCACGCCCTGTGCTGCCTCTTCTTCGCTCTGCATGGAGCGCTCGAGAGCGATTTTGCGGTAAATCTTGCCTATTTGCTTCTCGAGCTGGCGCACGCCGCTCTCGCGCGTGTACTTTTCAATAATATGCTCGATACTCTCGGGCGAGAATTTCAGGCTGCGGGCAAAGTCTTCGTTATAATTTGCTGCCTCGCGCGGTATGAGATGGCGGCGGGCAATTTCTTTCTTCTCCTCCGTGAGATAGCCTTCCACTTCGATTACCTCCATGCGGTCAAGCAGCGGTGCGGGAATGGTTTGCAGGCTGTTGGCCGTGGCGATGAAGAACACGTTGGAAAGGTTGTAGTCGAGGTCGAGGAAGTTGTCGTGAAAGGCGGAGTTTTGCTCGGGGTCGAGCACTTCGAGCAGGGCGCTCTGTGGGTCGCCGTTGATGTTGCTGTCGGTCACCTTGTCAATCTCGTCGAGCACAAACACGGGGTTGTCCGTGCCGGCTTTGATGAGGCTTTTCACGATGCGTCCGGGCATTGCGCCGATGTAGGTGCGGCGGTGTCCGCGAATCTCCGCCTCGTCGTGAATGCCGCCGAGCGACATGCGCACGTACTTGCGCCCTATGGCCTCGGCAATGCTGCGGCCGAGCGAGGTCTTGCCCACACCCGGAGGGCCGTACAGGCAAAGTATCGGGGCGCGGCGGTCGCCGCGGTAGAGCAACGAGGCGAGGTATTCGAGAATGCGCTCCTTCACGCGCTCCATGCCGAAATGGTTTTGGTCGAGCACGCGGCGCGCGGTCTTGATGTTGAGCTTGTCTTTCGTGAGTTCCCCCCAGGGCAGCGTGGCTATGGTCTCAAGATAGTTGAGCTGCACGTTGTAGTCGGGGTTTTGCGGCGAGATACGGTTGAGTTTGTCGATTTCCTTGTCGAGCAGGGTGCGCATCTTTTCCGAAAGGTTTTTCTTAGCGAGTTTCTCGCGCAGTTCCTGTGCGTCCTTGTTCTCGCTTTCACCCAGTTCGTTCTGGATATTCTTGATTTGCTGTTGCAGGAAATATTCCTTCTGCTGCTGGTCGAGTTCCTCGCGCGTCTGGTTCTGAATGTTGCGTTTGAGAGTGGCGAACTGGCAGGCGCGGTTTAGGAGCGTGAGCAGGGCGTAGGCACGCTCCACGTTATCGTCGATGGCCAAGAGACTGGCCTTTTCTTCCAGCGTGAAGGGCAGGTTGGTGCAGAGGAAGTTGACGGTGAAGACGTCGTGCTTGATGTTGCGGATAGCGAAAACGGCCTCCTCGTGCTGCGTATCGCCGAGTTTGAGGAAGCGCACGGCCGCGTCGCGGCATTCGTCCACGAGCGCGGAGTATTCCTTGCTGTCGGTCGGGGGTAGCGTGTCGGGCAGGCTGCTCACGTTGATGCGCGTCACGGGGGTGCGGCGCGTGATCTTCCCCACCTTGCACCGCCCGAAGCTTTGCAGGATCACGGAGGTGATGCCGCCAGGCAATTCCAGCACGCGCATCACGCGCGCCGCCACGGCTATGGGGTAGAGGTCGCTTTCTTCGGGCTGCTCCACGGCGGCGTCTTTCTGTGTGGCCACGGCAAAGAGCGAATTGTCCTTAGCCGCGCGTTTCACCACGGCGAGCGACGACTCGCGGCTCACCATCACGGAACTCAGCACTCCGGGAAAGAGCATCATGTTCCGCACGGGCAGCAGCAGCAGCGTTTGTGGTATTTCTGTGGCAAGCAGTTCTGCGATGTCGCCGTCGAAGTCTGCGATCAGCGACACGCCGGGCTGCGGTTTGTCTTCTTGGTTCATATATATTATATGTATATTAAGCGTAAATTGCTGCAAATTTACGACTTTAATATAAGATAAGCGGCATTTTTGCTCTGTGCAGACACAAAAAAAGCGGCGCGAAATCGTTTCGCGTCGCTTTTTGCGGAAAGTGAGGGATTCAAACCCCCGGTACAGCAAAGCCGTACAGCGGATTTCGAGTCCGCCCCGATCGATCACTCCGGCAACTTTCCATATTTTTGGCTGCTTTTTGCAGTGCAAAATTACGCATTTTCCCGATACCGCCCAATTTTATCGTAAAAAAAATGGCGGAGAATCGAAATATGGCCTACTGGATGGACTACGTGCAAATGGTTTTTGTGGACATATTGCCCCGACATCGCGCCGCGCTGCCCCTTGCCAGCCCGTGGCACACCTGGGCGCGTTTTGGCGGAACCGACCCAAAATCATATCTTTGCATCAGCAGAAAGAGGAAGAGCGTAGGCTTTTCCTCTTTCTGCGTTTTTAGAGCTAACTATCTTATATGAGAGGCAAAAACTATCCTATATGAGCGTAAAAATTATAAGCAGGCTCGTAAAAATTTGCCCCTTTATAGTTTTTACGATGTGCTTGAAAGTTGAATTCTCCTCGGTTTCCGTGGAAATTTTCTCGGAGCAAATATCCGCTTTCTTAATTATCCATAAATCTTTCCGCCGCGCCGCCTTAACGATTGCAAACGCAGTTTTCACTCTCTGCGCAGGGCGTGAAGCGGCATTAACAAGTTTTGGATTTTCCCTTTCTTGTATAGAGTAAGCATCGGCACGGAAGTATTGGTACAGAGGGTTGATAGCAACAGGTATAGCCTACCCGTAGTTTGCAATAGGTGACAAGTGCCTGGAAGGCACTACGGAGCGCAGCGACGGTAACCGGGCACGAAGTGTCCGGATAAGCGATACGAGGACGTAGTGCCTGGAAGGCACTACGCCAAAGGACTTGTATCTTTATACATCGCCACAGGCGTACTGCCTTCCAGGCAGAATCTTTGCAATAGCCTAATCCGAGGACTACGTCCCCGGTTACCGTCGCTACGCTCCGTACTGCCTTCCAGGCAGTTAATACCTAATCCTTTCTGTAACGCAATATCACTTCACCATTATCCCCGAATAGATGCGGCCGGAGCGGATGCCGAGGCGGCGGGCAGAGAAGAAGCGGGCATAATGGGTGTAGGTGCAGATGCCGCAGGCGCAGATGTTTTGAAGAGAAAGGCCGGCGGAAAGAAGGGATAAGGTGTTGGCAGCCACGAGGTCGATGTGCGGCGTGAGTGCCGACAGAGTGGGAGAGGGGAGCGGGCGGCAAATGGCGCGGGTGTCGAAACCGGCGGCGGCGAAGGCGGCAACGACTTCTTCGCCCACCTCGAAACTTTCCTGCATGATGCACGGGCCAATCGCCGCTTTGAGTTCGGAAGGCTTTGTGCCGAAGGCGGCAGACATTTCAACAATAGTTTTTTCAACGATGCGTGCCACCGTGCCGCGCCAGCCGGCGTGGACGGCAGCTATTGCGCCGTGCGCGGCATCGTAAAGCAAGATAGGGACGCAGTCGGCCGTGGAAATGCCGATGCACACGCCGCGCTCGGCAGTGATGAGCGCATCGGTGTCGTCGAGCAGCGCGGTTTGTTGGTCGGGAGAAAGGGAGAAGAAAGAAGAAGAAACGAGCCCGACGCGGTCGGAATGCGTTTGGCGCGGCAGCAGCAGGCGGCCGTCGGCAATACCCAGCTTGCGAGTGAGCCATTGGCGGCATTTCGCCACGTGCTCCGTGCTGTCGCCGCAATAGTGCGTGGCATTGAATCCCGCGTAAGGCTCATCGGGGCGGAGCGTTGCAGTATCGGTGTCGCCGTCATCGCGCATCGTGCTGAACGCCACTACGTTCCCCTGTCCGAAAAAAGGATATTGCAGCATGCTCAGTGCAGGATAAAAAACAAGAGTTCTTTGAGCAGTGCGCCGCCGTCGGGGGCTGCTCCGCCCACGCCCTTGGAACGCGCATCGGCGCGGCGCAGTTCGCCGATAATCTGCATTACCTTCACCCCTGTGAAGGCACGCAGCCCGGGCAGATAGTTGTTGCGCACCGCCCAGGGCGAAACGCCGAGCCATTCCGCCAGGCCTGGCTCCGTCTTTTGCGGAGCGTAGAAGGCGAGCATCAGGTTGGAGAAGAATTTGAAAAGCACGGGCAGCACCATTTGCAACGGATAAGTCTTTTGGTTGGCTGCGAAGTATTTGGCGATGCGGTTGGCCTTGAATACGTCCTTCTTCACAATGGCATCTTGGAGGTCGAAGATGCTGAAATCCTTGGTGATGCCCGTGCTGCGCATCACGAGGTCGGCGGTCACGAGGCTTTGCCCTTGCGGCAGGGCTATGAAAAGTTTGTCAAGTTCCGTGGCGAGGCGGTTGAGATCGTTTCCGATGTGGTCGGCAAGTATTTCTGCGGCCCGCGGCTCGATGTCCGCCTTGTGGCGCACGGCATAGGTGCGGATAAAGGCCGGCAGCTGGTTCTCGTACATCTTTTTCGACTCGAAAAGCACGCCCTCCTTGCCCACGAGCGTGGCGAGTTTGGTGCGTCGGTCTATCGAGCTGTTTTTGTGGCAAACGATGAGCACGGTGGTGTCGAGCGGCTGCTTGAGATAAAGTTCGAGGCGGTCGAGGTTCTTAATGTTCTGCGCCTCTTTCACCACGATGGCCTGCCTGCCGCCGAGCATGGAGCGGCGGCGTGCGGCGGCGATAATCGTGTCGACGGTGATGTCCGCGCCGTAGAGCACCGTGAGGTTGAAGTCGCGGTCTTCGGGCGCAACGGCTTTATCGGCGATAAAGTCGGCGAGGCGGTCGATGTAGTAGCTCTCTTCGCCGCACAAATAATATATGGGCTTGAATGTGCCGGCCTGCACCTCGCGCACGATGTCTTCGTAGCCGATGCCTGCTTTCTTTTTGGCAGAAGGTGTGTATGCCACGGGGATTTTGGGGAATGATTTTAAGTTGACGAATGTTTTTGTCCACGAAGTTTTTTTGCCCACGAATCTCACGAATCTTCACGAAACGTTTTCAATGAAATTAATGGCGACCTGATCGGTCGCACTAATCACACGAATTTTCGCGCAAGTGAGCGCAATTAAGTTTACTTAAATTGCCGAGCGCAGCCGAAAATCTCAAATAATATGATTGAATTAGTGAAAATTCGTGCGACCGAACAGGTCGCCATTAAAGCGCAAAGCACGAGATTCGTGTAGATTCGTGAGATTCGTGGGCAATAAAAAATATTTGTGGGCAAAAATAAATTTATTCGTGGCTCATAACAGCAAAAGAGTTATTGGTCGAATTTAAGGTGGCGCACGGTCTTGCGCTGCCCGATGATGAGTTTCATGGCTTCGATGCCGAGGCGCACGTGCGTGGCGGCGAAGTTTTGGGTCACGCGGTTGTCGCTTTCTTCCGTCTTCACGCCCTCCGGTTCCATCGGGTTGTCAGAAACGAGCAGCAGAGCGCCGGTGGGGATATGGTTGTAGAAGCCGCAGGAGAAGAGCGTTGCCGTTTCCATATCCACGGCCATGGCCCGCGTTTCGCGCAGGTATTGCTTAAACTTCTCGTCGTGCTCCCACACGCGGCGGTTGGTGGTGTAGACCGTGCCCGTCCAGTAGTCGTAGCTGTTGTCGCGCAGGGCGGTGGACACGGCGCGCTGCAGCATGAAGGCCGGCAACGCGGGCACCTCTGGCGGGAAGTAGTCGTTCGACGTTCCCTCGCCGCGAATGCCTGCCAGCGGCAGGATATAGTCGCCCAGCTGCGTCTTGCTGGAAATGCCGCCGCACTTGCCGAGGAAGAGGCAGGCGGCGGGCTGAATGGCGCCGAGCAGGTCCATGATGAGCGCGGCGTTGGGGCTGCCCATTCCGAAGTTGATCATCGTGATGCCCTCGGCTGTGACGGCACGCATATTTGCGCCAAAACCAATCGGCTCGACGCCCGTTTGTTCGCAGAACATGTCCACGTAGTTGTTGAAATTTGTGAGCAGAATGTGCTTGCCGAACTTTTCGAGCGGCATCTTGGTGTAGCGCACGAGCCAATTGCCCGTTATTTCCTGTTTTGTTTTCATAATTTGCTAAATTTGCAGGCAGAATGTTTTGGGCATTATCTGCCGTGAAAGTTAGATTTGCAAAAGTAGCAAAATGATTTCATTAAATCTCCCCTCATATAAGATAAATGTCGCCGAGCGGGGCGGCAGGCGCATGATTTACGATTTTCTGCGCCGCCGCTACGTGGCTCTCACGCCCGAGGAGTGGGTGCGCCAGCATTTCACGCATTTCCTCGTGGAGCACCGGCATTATCCCGCCGCGCTGCTCGGCAACGAGATAACAGTACAGCTCAACGGCGTGGCGCGCCGCTGCGACAGCGTACTGTATAGCCGCGACGGCGGCCGCCCGCGCATGATTGTGGAATACAAGGCGCCCGATGTGCCCGTGACGCAGGCAGTGTTCACGCAAATATCTGCCTACAACAGCGTGCTGCGTGCTGACTATCTCGTGGTTTCAAACGGTCTTGCGCACTATTGCTGCCGCATGGACTACGAGCGCCAGAAGGCGGAATTTCTGCCCGAAATACCCTTCTACGAGGATTTATAAGGTAAAAAAGCCTAAAAAACGCATTGTCTGCCGTTTCATACAAGGAATTATGCGTAACTTGCGCCTTGAAAGCGCGAACTTGCGCGTAAAAAGACTATTCACCCTATAAAAACAAAGCATTATGAAAAAGTATCGTTGCATCGTATGCGACTGGGTTTACGACCCCGAAGTGGGCGACCCCGAGGGCGGCATCGCTCCCGGCACGGCCTTTGAGGATATCCCCGAAGATTGGGTGTGCCCCCTCTGCGGCGTTGGCAAAGACCAGTTTGAAGAAGTGGCTGAATAATAGCCGCTGAAAGAGGCGTATGCGGAAAGACATACGCCTCTTTTTTTTGTTTGTAAATTCCTGCGTTAGAGTTGAATTGGATAAAAACCAGAAAAAACAGCTTGTTCTGTGTGGGCCTGCGGCTTGCCTTAACGGATAGTCCACGAGCCTGTGAGCCTATCGGCTCCCGTCTCGCGTCCTCTCCGTTAAGGCGCGGTCGGTTCCCGCCCGCCCCACACAGAACAAGGGAAAAACCAGGAAAAACCCATTCTCAATGAAAAACCGACCTGTTGCTTTTGAGGCGACATCAAGGTCTCACGTGTTTTTAATGGTTTTTTCCTTGCGGCGTTTGAAGCGGGCGGGCACCGACCGCAGCCGCTGGGATTAAGGTCGAGCGCGTGCCCATAGGCACGCAGGCTCGGCATTAAGACCGGCGGCGAGCCCTTGGGTTCAAACGAAGCAAGCGGTTTTTACAGGTTTTTATCTAAAACCCTTTGAATAATTCAAACAACACTTCAGCGACTTGTCTTGTTTACTTGTCTACTCGTTTACTCGTCTACTAAAATTGCTTCAAGATGAAAATCACCTTCCTCGTCGTGGGCAAGACCACCGACCCGCGCGTGGCTGCGCTTACCGATGAATACGTGGGGCGCATAGGCCACTATTTGCCTTTCAACGTCGAGGTAATTCCCGAACTGAAAAACACCAAGGCGCTCACCGCCGACCAGCAGAAACAGCGCGAGGCGGAACTTCTGCTCAAAGCCATCAAGCCCGACGATTACGCCGTGTTGCTCGACGAGGGCGGGCGCGAACTGCGCTCCGTGGAGTTTGCCGCTTATCTCGACAAACTTCAAGCGCAGGGATTGCGGCGCGTGGTGTTCGTGGTGGGCGGGCCCTATGGCTTTGCGCCGTCGGTCTACGCCCGTGCCAACGGCAAACTCTCACTCTCGCGCATGACCTTTTCCCACCAGCTCATCAGAGTGCTGTTTGTAGAACAATTCTACCGCGCCATGACTATACAGCGCGGCGAGCCTTATCATCATGAGTAAACTCCGCCCGTGCTTCGTGCTGCTGCTTCTGCTCCTTGCGTTCGCGGCTATCGGCAGGGCGCAGGAGGAAAGCCGCTTCCGCGTGGCGACTTACAACGTAGAAAACCTTTTCGACACCATTCCCTCGCCGCATCACGACGACAGCGAGTTCCTGCCCGATGCCGCAAAGGCCTGGCACGGCGGCCGCTATTGGAAAAAACTCGGGATGCTCTCGCGCGCCATTGCCGCCATAGGCGACGTGCGCCCCGCCGCGCTCGTAGCCCTGTGCGAGGTGGAAGGCGACAGCGTGCTGACCCACCTGGCAAGGCGCACCTCGCTGGCGCGGCTGGGCTACGAATATACGGTGACGCATAGCGCCGACGAGCGCGGCCTTAACGTGGCATTGCTCTATCAGCCCGAACTCTTTCGCCCTATCTCATGCGCTGCCCTGCGCGTGCCCCATCGGGCAGGCAAGGAACGCCCCACGCGCGACGTGCTGCACGTTTCGGGACAATGCCTCACGGGCGACACGCTCGATGTCTTCGTGTGCCATTTCCCAAGCCGCCGGGGCGGTACGCGGCTTACAGACCCTTATCGCCGCCGGGCGGCAGAGACGGTGCGCCGCGCCGCCGACAGTTTGCAGGCGGTGCGCGGACGGTGCAATATTATAATAATGGGAGATTTCAATGCCTACTATCCCGAACGCTGCATTGCCGAGACGCTCGGGGCTGTCCCCGCGCAGGCGGTGCAAGACGCGGACGGCACATTCCTTAAAGAGAAACTTTATCTCCTCACCCATGGCTTGAAGGCCGACGGCGGCATCGGCGGCACCTATAAATATAAGGGCGAATGGCAAATGCTCGACCAAATCATCGTGAGCGGCACGCTGCTCTGCGCCGCGCCCGGACATCTCTCCACTGCGCCCGCCGCCTGCCGCCTCTGCGCCTTTCCCTTCCTGCTCAAAAACGACAAGAGCGGCAACCCCGTGCCTTATCGCACCTATCTCGGCACGTTCTATCAGGGCGGTTACAGCGACCATCTGCCCGTTGCACTGGACTTTTTTGAGTAATAATTAAAACCGATCCGTATGTACGGCATCATAGATTGCGACAACTGTTACGTGAGTTGTGAGCGCGTGTTCCGACCCGACTTGGAAGGCGTGCCCGTCGTGGTGCTGTCGAATAATGACGGCTGCGTCGTGGCGCGTTCCAACGAGGCAAAAGCCCTCGGCATCAAGGCCGGCACGCCCTATTATCAGCTCGCGCAGCAATTTCCAGGGAAAAAGATTGCCGTTTTCTCTTCCAACTACGAACTTTACGAGGAACTCACGGCACGCGTCGTGGACATCATTCGCGGCGAGGCGGCCTATTGTTTCAGATATTCCATAGACGAGTGCTTTGTGCGCTTCGACGGCGACAGTTTCGCCGAACTCAAAGAATGGGGCGAGCGGTTGCATCGCAAGATCAAGCAGTGGGTGGGTATGCCCGTAAGCATCGGCATTGCACCCAACAAGACGCTGGCAAAGGTGGCGAGCCATTTTGCAAAGAAATTTCCCGGCTATCGCCATTGCTGCGTGATAGATTCCGAGGAACGGCGCATCAAAGCCCTTAAACTCTATCCCGTGGAAGAGGTGTGGGGCATCGGCAGAAAATATGCGGCGAAACTCCAAGGCAATGGCATTCGCACGGCCTACGATTTCGCCATCCGTCACGGCGATTGGGTGCGCACGGTTTTCAACAACGTCACCCTGCTCCGCACTTGGCGCGAACTCAACGGCGAGGACTGCGTGCCGGATGAAGAATATGCCAAGAAGAAATCCATTTGCACCAGCCGCAGTTTCGACCGCATGGAGGGCGACCTCGGCGTGCTCGAAACGCATGTCGCCAACTTTGCCGCCCTGTGCGCGCAAAAGCTGAGGGCACAGCAGACGGTGGCGTCTGTGGTGTGCGTATTCATCTCCACCAATCCTTTCAGGGAAGACCTGCCCCAGCACCGCGACTTCTGCGAGGTGCGCCTCGTCACGGCCTCAAACGCCACGGTCACCATTGCCAATGCCGCCCGCGAGGGCTTGAGGAAAATCTTCCGCCAGGGTTATCGGTACAAGAAGGCCGGCGTTATCGTAATGGGCATCAACCCTGAAAACCCGATGCAATACGACCTCTTCGGCATTACGCCCGAAGATTACGAGCGGCTGAAGGAACTCGACAGCGCGTGCGACCGCATCAACCGACTCTTCGGCCGCGAAACCGTGAAACTCGCCGGGCAGCAGTACGCGCCGAAAAACGCCGGCGAGAAAAGCGGCACCTTTGCCGATGCCGTGCGCCGCGACCACAAAAGCCCCAACCCCACGACGCGTTGGAGCGACATCATATCACTCAAATAATAATATGTACTTATGGGAAACATCAAAATTATAAAAGGTTCTTTCTCCACCAACCTTGCCTTGGAGCACGCGCCGGTCAGGGCGGGTTTCCCTTCGCCTGCCGACGACTATAAACACGAGCGCCTCGATTTCAACAAAGATTACATCAAGCACCCCGAAGCCTCTTTCTATGGCGATGTCGATGGCGACTCGATGAAAGATGCCGGCATCTTCGATGGCGACCGCGTCATCATCGACCGCGCCGTCGAGGCTCGCAACGGCTCGATTGTCGTGGCGTTTTGGAACGGCGAGTTCACGATGAAATACCTCGACCTCACGCACAAGGCGGAAGGCTACATAGAGTTGCGCCCCGCCAACAAGGACTACCCTGTGTTTCGCATCGAAGCGGGCGACAACTTCGAGGTTTGGGGCGTGGTGGTTCACCTTATCCGCACCTTTGAGAAGTTGTGAATCGCCTGGCGCAATGCCCGCGCTCCCTTAGGCTCGGCTATTAAAACATGTTTTATTGCACTCGCTTTGTCCTATCTTCTATAAAAAGCGTAACTTTGCAGTAAGATAATTGCTATAATCACAATTTTTATGACAGAAAACAACGAAATGAACGAGCCGCAGGCCAAGAAATCGAAGAAAGGGCTGATTATTGGCATCATTGTCGCCCTGCTCATCGTGGGCGGCGCAGTGACCGGCGTATTGATAATGACTGGTGATAAGAATGCGGAGGAAACGGCTTACGCGCTTTTGGAGGACAATAATAATCCTGCCGATTACGAGCAGTTCCTCGTAGATTATCCTAACAGCACTTACGCTTTCGAGGTGCAGAAACGGCTGAAACTTCTCAACCAGATGCTCTCCGACTGGCGCAGCATCGCCAACAGCGGCAACAAAACCGACTTCGTACGTTTCAAGGAGATGTATGAAAATGCTGTCTATGCCAAACTTTGCGACTTGAAGCTCGACTCGCTCGACTGGATTGCCGCCCAGCGGGAGAACACGCCTGAGGCTTACGAGCATTATCTCGCCGAGCACCCCGAGGGCACGTATGCCTCGGAGGCTTCCGTGGCGCAGGGCACTTTGCGCGACAGCGAAGTACCGGAGGAAATGCAGGTGCTGATCCAGCAAACGTGCGAGGAGTTTTTCACCGGCTTTGCCGAGCGCGACTTCGACCGCGTGTGCCAGAACATTCCCACCGTCATGGACCGTTTCCTCAGCAAGCAGAAGGCCACGAAGGCCGACGTGATGCATATCATCAATGGCATGTTCAACGAGCATATCGAAAGTTGCACCTTCACCCTCAACCGTGACTTTGAAATCACGCGCAGCAGTGGCCCCGACCCTGTCTACACTGCCCGCTTCTCCGTGGATCAGAATATTCAGCGCGACAACGAGGGCAAGACGTTCGGTTCGTACAACGCCGTCGCAGTGCTCGACAAGAACCTGCTCATCACCTCCCTCACGCTCGAAGAGGTGTCGCGGAGATGAGAGCGTTAATATAATATTGTCTACATTATGGAAAAAGTAATTGTCAATTCTTACGAAGAGTTCGCTGCCTTTGAAGGCAAAGTGATCGGCACGTCCGAATGGGTGGAAGTGCCGCAAGAACGCATCAATATGTTTGCCGATGCCACGCTCGACCATCAGTGGATTCACGTTGACCAGGAACGCGCCGCCGCCGGTCCCTTCGGGCAGACCATCGCTCACGGCTACCTCACGCTCTCGCTCCTGCCGCACATGTGGAACCAAATCATTCAGGTAAACAACCTCAAGATGATGGTGAACTACGGCATGGACAAGATGCGCTTCGGTCAGGCCGTGTTGAGCGGCCAGAGCGTGCGCCTCGTCACGAAGATGAAGAGCATCGCCAACCTGCGCGGCATTTGCAAGACCGAAATCGACTTTACCATCGAAATCAAGGACCAGCGCAAGCCGGCACTCACGGGCATCGCCACCTTCCTGTATCATTTCAACTAAAAAGTAAATGCCGGAGGCTTTACCGACCGACACTTATCTGACGATCGACCAGCCCGGAGAGGGCTACCTCACGGAGAAGCGCAGCCGCTTCCCCGCTTTTGCCATGCACGTGGACAGCGAGGAGGAAGCCAAGGCCGTAGTGGCGCAATACAAGAAGAAGTATTACGACGCGCGGCACGTGTGTTACGCCTACGTGGTGGGCGACCACGGCGAGCGCACCCGCTCCAACGACGACGGCGAGCCATCCGGTTCGGCGGGCGTGCCTATTCTCGGCAGGTTGCGTGCCGCCGGCTTGACTTACACGCTCGTCATTGTGGTGCGCTACTTTGGCGGCGTGAAACTCGGCACGGGCGGACTGGCCGTTGCCTACAAGACCGCCGCCGCCGAAGCCATTGCCGCCGCCACTGTAAAGGAGTGTATCGTCAAGGCGCGGTTTCAGGTGGAAGTGCCCTACGCCGATGCCGACGTGATGCAGCGTTTCGTGAAAGAGGCTGATGCCGACATCGTGGAGCGCAACTATACGGACAAGGGTGTTATCGCCACCATCAGCATCCGCCTCACCGGCGAAGCCGCCCTGCGCACGAGGCTCGCGCAAATCCTTTCTTTGAAATTCAGTAAACAAGCAGACGAGTAGACAAGTAAACGAGACAAGTTACTCATATTAATAATAAAAGCAATCCTGTCTCGTCTACTCGTTCACTCGTTTACTCGTCTACTAAAAATCTCTTACAAATGATGACCTCTCTCGCCATCCGCCCTTTTATTCCCTCCGACATTTCCTTTATCACAGACCTTTACGAGCGCTCCTTTCCCGAAGAAGAGCGTCGCCCGACGCGCGACTGGCTGGAAATGCCGGGGCGCGATGAGGCTTTTTGCCTGAATGTGATTGAGGCAGACGGCGCGGCGGCTGGCCTGCTCACCGTATGGCGGTTTGGAGATTTTATTTACGTGGAGCACTTCGCCGTGTCGCCCGAAAGGCGCGGCGGCGGACTGGGCGCACGGGCATTGCAGACGCTGGTAGAAAGCGTGCAAGTGCCTATCGTTCTTGAAGTTGAACCGAAAGGCAGCACGCCGATGGCCGACCGCCGCATCTCCTTCTACGAGCGCCAGGGTTTCGAACTTTCGCCCTTGTCCTATATGCAACCGCCCTATCGCCCCGGGGGTGCTGCCATTGCGCTAAATCTGATGAGTACGCGGGGCGCTTGGCTTCGCGCCAACCACGAGGCGGTTTGTAAAGAGATTTTTCGCCGTGTTTACGGCCTTGCTGCGCAGTAAGTGATAAAAAGGGGCAACAATATTTTGACAATGGAAAATCTGCAAAATAGAAATATAGCGGTCTTGCTCTCCGGCGGCGTGGATAGTTCTGTCGTGCTTTACAAGCTTGTGCAGAAGGGTCTTACGCCCGATTGCTTTTACATTAAGATAGGCCCGGAGGAAACAGAAGAGTGGAACTGCACGTCGGAGGAGGACCTCGAAATGGCCACCGCCGTGTCGCGCCGCTATGGCTGCCGCCTCGAAGTAATCGACTGCCATAAAGAATATTGGGAGCAGGTCACCAAATACACGATGGACAAGGTGCGGGCAGGTTTTACGCCCAATCCCGACGTGATGTGCAACCGTCTGATCAAGTTCGGCGCATTCCACGAAAAGCGCGGCCGCGACTACGACCTCATAGCCACGGGCCATTATGCGCAGACCGAAATCATCGACGGCCGCAAATGGCTTACCACCAGCCCCGACCCCGTGAAAGACCAGACGGACTTCCTCGCGCAAATATATGACTGGCAGTTGCAGAAAGCCATCTTCCCAATTGGCGCTATGCACAAGGACGAGGTGCGCCGCATCGCCGAGCAGGAACATCTGATCAACGCAAAGCGCAAAGACTCGCAAGGAATCTGCTTCCTCGGGCAAATCAACTACAACGACTATCTGCGCCGCTATCTCGGCGACCAGCCCGGCGACGTTATCGAGGTGGGCACGGGCAAGCGCATCGGCAGCCACCGCGGCCACTGGTTCTACACCATCGGCCAGCGCAAAGGCTTGGGGTTTGGTGGCGGTCCGTGGTTTGTGGTCAAGAAAGACGTGAAGCGGAATATTCTCTACGTGGCCAACGGCTACAACCCTGAGAATGCTTATCGCAAGGACTTTCCCGTCCATGATTTCCACTTCCTCACGCTCCCCGAACTGCCCGAACGCATCACCTTCAAAATACGCCATACGCCCGAGATACACACGGCGACAGTAGAGCCTATGGGCAGCGGCGCGTACATGATACATTCCTCAGCACCTATCCACGGCGTGGCGCCGGGGCAGTTCTGTGTGGTTTACGACGAAAACCACCACAAATGCTACGGCTCGGGCGAGATTGCGTGGATGGAATAAATTATAATCCCCGAGGCGCGAGTTATGGCAAGCATTGAAAAGGAGCAGCACATCATTGAAATAATGATAAGGCTCTATTGTCGCAAGAAGCTCCGCTCAAGCACCCTTACACCCGAGTGCGAAAACCTGCTGGTGTATGCGCGGCAAAGGCTTGCCCGCTGCCGCTTCGGCGACCGCAAACCTGCCTGCCAGCGTTGCCCCGTGCATTGCTACCGAAAGGATATGCGCGAGCAGATGCGCCGAGTGATGCGCTGGTGCGGCCCGAGAATGTTGCTGTATCATCCGCTCATAACATTGCGCCATTATATTAGATAGTTCATGAAAATCCTTACCACAGAAGAAATAAGGCAAAAGATAGACAGCCCTTTGTTCCATGCCCTTACGGCCACGGCCGACGACTTGGGAATGGAGTGCTACCTCGTGGGCGGCTACGTGCGCGACCTTTTTCTCGAACGCCCCACCAACGACATCGACGTCGTTGTCATCGGCAGCGGCATCGAAATGGCAAAGGCTTTCGCGGCGCGGCTCAAGGGCAAGGCGGCGGTCAGCGTGTTTGCCAATTTCGGCACGGCGCAGGTGAAATGGCACAACCACGAAGTGGAATTTGTGGGCGCGCGCCGCGAGAGTTACTCCCACGACTCGCGCAAACCCATCGTTGAGGATGGCACTTTAGAGGACGACCAAAACCGCCGCGACTTCACCATCAACGCTATGGCGGTGTGCCTCAATGCCGCGCGGCTCGGCGAGTTGGTCGACCCCTTCGAGGGAGTGCTCGACCTTGAAGACGGCATTATCCGCACGCCGCTCGACCCCGACATCACGTTCAGCGACGACCCCCTGCGCATGATGCGCTGTGTCCGCTTCGCCGCGCAGTTGCGCTTCGTAATCGAAGAGGAAACTTTCGACGCGCTCGGGCGCAACGCCGAGCGGCTGCGCATCGTCAGCGCGGAGCGTATCATTGTGGAACTGAATAAGATAATGGAAACCGCCGCGCCCTCTTACGGCTTCGTCGAACTGCACCGCAGCGGCCTGCTTTCCGTAATCCTGCCAGAACTGGCGGCCCTCGACTGCGTGGAGACGCGCAACGGCCGGGCGCATAAGAATAACTTTTACCACACGCTCGAGGTGCTCGACAACGTGGCGGCCAAGAGCGACAACCTTTATCTGCGCTGGGCGGCGCTTTTGCACGACATCGGCAAGCCGCGCAGCAAGCAGTGGGACGCGCTTGTGGGCTGGACGTTCCACAACCATAACTATTTGGGCGAGAAGATGATTCCCGCGCTGTTTAAGCGGCTGAAACTGCCGCTCGACGAGCGCATGAAGTACGTCAAGAAGCTCGTTGGCCTGCACATGCGCCCCATTGCCATCGCCGACGACGAGGTGACCGACAGCGCGGTGCGCCGCCTGCTCTTTGAGGCGGGCGACGACATCGACGACCTGATGCTCCTTTGCGAGGCCGACATCACGAGCAAGAACGAGCAACGCAAGCAGAATTTCCTGCAAAACTTCAAAATCGTGCGGCAGAAACTCGTTGATATTGAGGAAAAAGACCGTATCCGCAACTTCCAGCCGCCCGTCACGGGCGACGACATCATGCAGGCCTTCCATCTGCCGCCCTGCCGCGAAATCGGCGTACTGAAAACCGCGCTCAAAGATGCCATCCTCGACGGCGTTGTGCCTAATGAGCGCGATGCCGCCTGGCAGTTCGTCTTGAATAAAGCCAAAGAAATGGGACTTGAAACGCCGCAAACGCCTGCCGATAATACGATAGTAAAAGAGTCTGATAAAAACCAGTAAAAACACATTTCAATAAAAACCAATGATTATTACTTTTGGGCAGCAATTAAGGTCTCATGGGTTTTTCTTGGTTTTTACCTTGTGGGTCAAAGCGGCCGTTGCTAAACGGCCGTAGCCGAAGGGATTAAGGACGAGCATAAGCCGCAAGGCTTTAATGCTCGGCGTTAATACCTGCGGCGAACCCGAGAGGGCTTTGACACGCAAGCTGTTTTTTAAGGTTTTTATCCAAATATAAATACCCAAATCCCTTTAATCTTTAAGATACTATGAACGCCGCAGAATTAGAACAGAACAAGCAACTCTATCTCGATACTTGCCGCCGCGAGATACACCGCGACGGACTGGAACGCCTCTTGGACTATCTCGAAAAGTCGGACTTCTTCACCGCGCCCAGTTCTTCCAATTTCCACCTCAACGAGGCAGGCGGCCTTTGCCGCCATTCGCTCAACGTGTTTGAGGCGGCCTGCAATATTTACGACCACATCTATTTGCCGCAAATCAAGGCAGGCAATTCGCCCTTCACTCACGAGATTTCGCGCGAGAGCATCGCCATCGCCACGCTTTTCCACGACCTTTGCAAAATCAACTTCTACCACGAGACGCAGCGCTTCAAGAAAGACGACACCGGGCGTTGGGTCACCTATCCCGGCTACGAGGTGAAAGACAGCTTCCCCTTCGGCCACGGCGAGAAGTCGTGCCTCATGGTGAGCTGGTACATGCGCCTCGAGCCCGAGGAACTTTTGGCCATTCGCTGGCACATGGGCATGTTCGACATGGCGGGCAGCGGGTCGAGCATGAGTTTCTCCTTCCGCGCTGCCGTCGACAAGTCGCCGCTCGTCAGCATTGTCCACTCCGCCGACTTCCTTGTGTCTAATTTAGTAGAGAAAACAACAGAACATTAAAATACCATGAAAGCAAAATTCCTTACCCTCTTCGCGTTCTGGCTTGCCGCCCTCTTTGCGCCATCTGCCAAAGACACCAATCCCGCAGCCGTCAGCGCATTGCTCGACCGCATCGGCGGCGCAGGCACGTCGGCACGCTTTGTGACCGAAGTTGACGCCACGCTCTCTGCCGACGGCAAGGACGTATTCGTGCTTGCCGCCCGCGACGGTAAGCCCTGCATTCAGGGCAATAGCCTTTCGGCGGTTACGACGGGCATCAACTGGTATCTCAACCATTATGCCCACGTCAATCTCGCCTGGAACCGCCTCACCGCCGACCTCTCCGCCGCCACGCTCCCCGTGCCCGGCGCAGAAGAGCGGCACGCCTGCACGGCCGACTACCGCTATTACCTCAACTACTGCACCTTCTCCTATTCCATGGCCTTTTGGACGTGGGAACGCTGGCAGCAGGAGATCGACTGGATGGCGCTCCACGGCATCAACATGCCGCTCGCCCTCGTCGGTGCGGACGTAGTGTGGAAAAACGTGCTCGAAAAGCTCGGTTATTCCGCTTCCGAAATCAATTCCTTTATTGCCGGACCGGGCTTCCAGGCCTGGTGGCTGATGAACAACCTCGAAGGCTGGGGCGGGCCCAACAAAGACTGGTGGTACACGCGGCAGGAAACGCTTTCCAAGAATATCCTCGCCCGTATGCGCGAACTCGGCATGACCCCCGTGCTGCCCGGTTACAGCGGCATGGTGCCCCACGACATCACCGCCAAGAAAGGCTGGACGATTGCCGACCCCGGCCGCTGGTGCCAGTTCCAACGCCCAGGCTTCCTGCTCCCCACCGACAGCCATTTCGCCGAAATGGCCGCGCTCTACTATCAGGAGTTGGAGAAGGTGATGGGCACATCGGCTTATTACAGCATGGACCCCTTCCACGAAGGCGGCAACACGAGCGGCGTGGACCTGCCTGCCGCCTACACCGCCATACAGACGGCTATGGATAAGGTAAATCCCGATGCCAAGTGGGTCATTCAGAGCTGGAACGAGAACCCGCGCTCGGAATGTCTCAACACGATCAAGAAAGGCAAGCTCGTGGTGCTCGACCTCTTCTCCGAGGCCGTGCCCCGCTGGAAAGACTGGAACGGCTACGGCGGCCACGAAATGGTCTACTGCATGCTTCACAACTTCGGCGGACGCGTAGGCCTGCACGGACGTTTGAAGACGATGACGCAAGGTTACTACGATGCCCTGCGCCTCTATCCGCAAAATCTCAAAGGCGTGGGCGCAACGCCCGAGGGCATCGAGACCAATCCCATGCTTTACGACGCGCTCTTCGAACTGCCCTGGACCACGGTAACCTCTACCGCCGAATGGCTCAACGGCTATGCAGCCGCCCGTTACGGCGCAGCCAATGCCGATGCTGCCGAGGCGTGGCAAAAGCTGGCGCAGTCGGTCTACGACTGCCCCACCTCGCAGCAGGGCACTTCCGAACCCGTGATTTGCGCCCGCCCCGCGCTCACCGTCAATTCCGTTTCCACGTGGAGCACGAGTGCTATATATTATAATGTGTACGACGTGCGCCGCGCCGCCGCCGCGCTCATCGCCGCTTCCTCAGATTTGGGCAGCAATGCCGCCGGCGCGGACAATCTGCGCTACGACCTTGTGGACGTGACGCGCCAGAGCCTCACCGACGTCGCCAACCTCCTGCTCAAGCAAATCCGCAGCGCCTACGACGCCAAGGACACCGAACGCTTTACGCGCCTGAAAGACCTCTTCCTCAACCTTATCCTCGACCAAGACCGCCTGCTCGCCACCGATAGCGGCTTCCGTCTTGGCCGCTGGACGCAGATGGCACGCCGCGTGCCCGCCGAAGCAGGGCAGGGGAGCGTGGCCGACGATTGCAACTGGATGGAATGGAACGCCCGCACGCAGATTACCGTTTGGGGTACGGAGGCCGCCGCCAACTGGGGCGGTCTGCACGACTATTCCAACCGCGAGTGGGCCGGCTTGCTCAAAGACTTTCACTATGCCCGCTGGCAAAAGTTCTTCGATGCCCTTGCCGCCGGCAAGGCCACGCCCTCCGCGTCAGAATGGTTCGCCTTTGAGGAGGCATGGACCAAAAACTATGCGCAGCAGTATGCCGCCGAGCCGGAAGGCGAAGCCCTCGCCGTGGCTCCCGAACTCTTTGCCAAATATTTCGGCACGCTCACCGACGCCGCAGGCACCGTTTACCACCTGCCGCTCGGGCTTGCCACCGACCTCACCGCCGAGACCACGCTCACGGCCTACCGTGGCGAGACCTTTGCGCCCGTGTTCTCTGAAAACATCGCCGCACAAATCGCCTCCTTCGGCATCGACCTCAACGGCGACGGCATGATTGCCGCCGACGAAACCATTGCTGCCGCCGCCTTCGCCGTTCCCGCCGCCTCCGCCACCGGCAAGGTGAAAGCGCAAATCACGCTCACCGACGGCACGCAGTTCACCCTCGCCCTTCTCCTGCGCGACGACATCACCGCCCCGCGCCAAGTGTCCGTTGCCACGGCCGATGCCGCCCAAGGCACGGTTGCCATTGAGGGCGCATCGGAACTGACCGTAAATTCCGCCGATGCCGTTACCATCAAGGCCACGCCTGCCACGGGCTACGACTTCCTGCAATGGACAGATGCCGCAGGCAATGTCGTCACCTCGCAAAACCCCTATACTTACTACGGCAAGGAGGCGGCGCAGTTCACCGCGCACTTTGCGGTCAACAAGTGGGGCACCGTGACCGAGAACTGGGCCGACCGCAACGACATTCAAAACTATGAGCAGTACCTCGTGCAGATGTCCGTCTCGCAAAACGGCGGCTCGCCCGTGCAAATCTATTCCACTGCGCAGATGCCCGCCACGCTCTTCAACGTAGTGCCCACGGCTGTCAACGCCCCGCGCGGCTCGAGCTTCACCCTTTCGTGGAGCGACTCCGACCGCCGCGGCTTGTCCTACTGCCGCCTCTCGGCCTACATCGATCTCAATGCCGACGGCAACTTCACCGACGAGGGCGAGTTCCTCGAAGTGCGCGGCAATAAGAACCAGGCCGGCAACTCCACCGTTTCCGTCGGCACGCTGCAAATCGTGCTGCCCTACGACATGCCGCTCGGCATCACCCACGTCCGCCTGCGCTTCGACGGCGCATGGAGCGGCGGCTGGGACTCCGTCACCGATGCCAAGCCCGCCACGGCTGAGGCAGGCCGCCCCGTCTACGACGTAGTGGTGAACGTCACCGAACTCCCCGCCCTTGCGCCCACCGTTACCGTTGTGAGCAGCGATGCCACCATGGGCACGGTAGCGATCAGTGGCCTTGACAACCCCGCCACCGTGCGCCCCGGCGAGCGCATCATCTTGCAGGCTCAGCCTAAGGAAGGCTATCGCCTCGATACTTGGACCGACCAGTACGGCCGCATCGTCAGCCGCGAGGCCAACTACTCCTTCATCCCTGTCGAGACCGGCACCTTTACCGCCAACTTCGCCAAGGACACAGGCTCTGACATAAAAAAAAAGACCTTGCAAATAGCGCAGGGCACTCCTCAAATCTACGACCTAAGCGGAAGGTTGCACGGCGCGGCAGATAGTCCCCTGCCTGCCGGTGTGTATATCGAAAAGACTAATAACGCCGCCCGCAAGGTGTTGCGGAAGTAAAGAAATAACGCCCCTGCTCATCCGAGTAGGGGCGTATGCTATATATGGGGCTATAATTGTGGCGGGCTGTAAGCCCAGTTGTTGCCCATAGCCCCGGGCAACGCCCGGGGAAGACGTACGCCGCGATTAATACATTCGGCATTTTTGTGCCGTCGGCGCAAAAATGCCACGCACCACAAGCGCGTAACCCATTAATGCCCTTAACGCCACACGGGGCGTTGCCCCTCATAATGCAGGCTGCTCTTACAGAGCGCGACACTTTAATCAATGCAACATCGCTCCCCCAGGGTGCTGCC